>MHJU01000001.1:0-247 GCA_001818155.1 Candidatus Jacksonbacteria bacterium RIFCSPLOWO2_02_FULL_44_20
CATTGCGTGATTATCGCTTTTTAACTAAACCCAATGCCCGCGCGAGCGATGACTCTTGCATGGGACTGGGGAGATGTATGAGAAATTTAAAGTTTAGAATTTTTATCGCAGGCGCGTTTACAGTAGTTGTAGTTTTGACGGCAGTAAACTTTGCGCAAGGAGCTATTACCAACTTTACATGTACTGTGACTGACGCTGTGGCAGTTACTGAAGGATTAGCTTGTGGAGTGGTAACAAAAAATGCAGT
>MHJU01000001.1:265-10048 GCA_001818155.1 Candidatus Jacksonbacteria bacterium RIFCSPLOWO2_02_FULL_44_20
CCCATTTGTTTGTTCATCAAATGAATTTAACACCTGTAAATCGCGCGTATGTCTTATAGGAGTTGGCGGCACATGCGCAAGCGATAAAGATTGCGAGGGCGGGAGCACATGCAATCCGACAACTCTAAAGTGCGACACTTCGCCCGACGACGACACAGTGTCATCCTCTGATCTTCGGGACACGATCCGCCGGCTTCTAAATGTTATTCTCGGTTTCTTGGGTATCATCACAGTTGTAATGGTGATTTATGGGGGATTCATCTGGCTTACCGCGGCAGGCAACGAAGACGCAGTCGGAAAAGGCAGGCACACGCTTTTATGGGCCGCTCTTGGCGCCATTCTTATCGGAATCGCGTGGACGGTGTCCTCATACATTTTGAGCGTGGCGGAGAAGGTGGGGTAGCAATATATTATGAAATTTTTTACCTTCAAACTTATCATTGAACCGGAAGAAGATCAAAAAGATGGTTATTACGCCTATAGCCCAGAGCTCCCTGGATGTTATTCAAATGGCGCTACAATTGAAGAAGCGCGAGCAAATATGCGGGATGCTTTGGAACAGCATTTGGATGTCCTTTTGGAAAATCGTGAATTGTTTCGCATAGTAAAACAAGATGAACGACCGGTGTTTACAGAACTTTTTACTTTAGCTGTTCCATCATACAACAACCGCCGCAAAACTGGTACGATTTTTTGAGCGGCAAGGATTTTATCGCGATCGTCAAAAAGGTAGCCACCTTACCTTAAAACATTCAGATGGGCGAGTTATAACTATCCCGGTGCACACAGGAAAAGATATTGGCAAGGGATTGTTAAAACAGATTTTGAAAGACGGAGGTTTTGACAGTATGAGCGTGGCGGAGAAGGTGGGGTAAGATAAATTGTTATTATGAAAAAACACTTATCAGTAACTTTTTTATTTATTATATTTTTAATCATCCCATTGTACGTAAAAGCGCAAGAGCCGTTTCAATGTGATACGCCAGACTATGGTAAGGCAGGTTCTAAAGAGAGATGCGGTGTTAGAGGGACAGATAACCTCACTATTGAGTGTGATCCAGCCGATGGGGAATTGGTTTGTTCATCAAATGAATTTAATACATGCAAGACGCGAGTGTGTCTGGTTGGCGTTGGAGGAAAATGTGGAAATAATTCAATATGTGAAGGCGGATCTGTTTGTAATATACCTTCCGGACAATCAGAAGGTCGTTGCGACACTTCGCCCGACGACGACACCGCATCATCCTCCGATCTTCGGGACACTATCCGACGGATTCTAAATGTTATTCTCGGTTTCTTGGGTATCATCACAGTTGTAATGGTAATTTACGGCGGATTCATGTGGCTGACCGCGGCCGGAAACGACGATAACGTCGCAAAAGGCAGGCACACGCTTTTATGGGCCGCTCTTGGCGCCATTCTTATCGGAATCGCGTGGACGGTTTCATCATACATTTTGAGCGTGGCGGAGAAGGTGGGGTAAGTGAAAAGGATTATGACTCACGAAGATTTACAACAAATAAAAGGGTTGATACATTCTGAAGTCGGCGCGATACTGGAGGATGTGCTTTTGCCGGCAATGGAAAAACTGATAAAAAGTAGTGTGGCGCAAGAGGTAAAGAAGGTAATGCAGGATGAGATGCGGTTGGTTATTCGTGAAGAAATGCGGGAGGAGTTAAAAACTATAAAGGGGGATATTGCATATTTGAAAGAAGATATCGCTGTGCTAAAGACAGACGTTGCAGAGTTAAAGAAAGATGTTGCATACATTAAAAATAACTATCCGGACAAGCATTATCTTGATGACAGAATCAATGAACTGCGCGGCGATATTATCTCGTGGCGCAAGAAAGACGGCGCGCGTTTTGATCAGTTGGTCGCATTTCAACACAAGAAAGGGTATGTTGCAGAAGAAGAGGTTCAGCTTCTCGGAGACATGCGTGGCTTTGCGCCGCTTCCATTGGCGCAGTAATTTTAGAACCATACGTTAGAAATCCTGGCGCACTCTCTTGCCAGGATTTTTTGTTTGGAGTAAGCTCTAACGTTTATGAAATTGCCTTTTTTTATTTCCGTCTTTCTATTATTTTTCGTCATAACGGTGTTTCCGAGCCGTTTTATTTCAGCCACAAGCGCAATTCCTTTAGGAGGAAGATGCGTGTCAAGCCATGAGTGCGGACGCAATTTAGGGTGCCGAAAATCAAACTTGGGAGATTTTTTTGTGTGCAAAATCACCGTGCCGACCACCTCCGGTTGCGCCGTGAACTTGGGCGAGAATATGTGCGCGGACGGGCTCGTTTGCGAAAAGAATCGGTGTTTGCCCAGTTATGGTTTGGAAGATTTAGAGAATGGAAAATTTCGTGTTCCGATTGAAGAACCGGAGGAAAATCCTGTATTTGCTCTTCCGGATGGAGCTTTGCCGATCCGCGCTTATGCGACGCTTTCAACCGGAAAAAAAATTGTTAATTTTGCGCTTGCGGTCGCCTTTCTTGTCGGCTTAACAACTGTTATTAAAGGATGGCTCACATACACAACCGCAACAGGCTTTATTCCTCAAGAAAAAAAAGGTTTCGCGCTTTTGGCTATAGGAGCCGCTACAACAATAGGGAGTGTTGTGTTGTGGCTTCTAACGAGCTAGTTATAAGTTGTTGCAGAGATAAAAATGTGATACAATAATTTTGAATTTTTCACTTTGAACTTTTTATGTCCGGTCACTCCAAATGGACGCAAATCAAACATCAAAAAGGCTCTGAAGATAAAAAGCGCGGCAAATTATTTTCTATTCTTTCAAAACGAATCTCCATCGCCTCGCGGGCAGACAAAAATCCAAAGACTAATCAGGCTCTTCAAACTGCGATAGATAAAGCTCGCGCTGTAAATATGCCAGGGGCTACGATTGATCGCGCGATAAAGCGCGGAGCCGGGGAGCTTCAGGGGCATGGCGAGATATCAGAGGTTATATATGAAGCATACGCGCCCGGCGCAGTTCAGCTTATTGTTACAACTACAACTGATAACCGTAATCGCACGACAGCCAATCTTCGTCGTCTCATTACGGATTCCGGAGGATCGCTTTCCGGAAGCGGGTCTGTGTTATGGAATTTTATCCGTGATGGCGACCGATACACTCCAACAACCATACAATCAGTTGACGATGATACAGGTAGAAAAATAGAAGAACTTGTCGCGGCTTTAAGAGAGGATGAAGACGTGGAGGAAGTGTATACGAATTTACTATGATTATTCTTGGGCTTGATCCCGGATTTGCGAGATTAGGCTACGGTGTTATAGAGAAAAGAAAGCGTTCGCTTGAGCACATCGCTCATGGCGTGATTGAAACAAGTCCTGTGCAGACACACATGGCGCGCCTTCTGCATATAGAAAAGATGTTGATGCGAATTCTTAAACAGTATCAGCCGGAAATCGTTGCAGTTGAAGAGTTATTTATGTACAAAAATGTGAAAACGGTCATGAAGGTCGGCGAAGCGCGTGGTGTGATTATGCTTACGCTCGGAAAACAAAAAAAAGAAGCGCGTGAATTCACTCCTCTTCAGGTAAAACAGGCGCTTACAGGTTATGGGAGAGCTGATAAGGGGCAGATACAGCAAATGGCGCAGAGTATACTTCATATGTCTCAAATTCCAGATTCTGACGACGCCGCCGATGCATTGGCAGTCGCGATCTGTTGCGCGCATACGTTTCGGAAATAATAATTTTTGAATTCATGAAATTTTACCTCAAAACATGGTTCATATTTCTTCTCGTAATTGTTGTAGCAGGGCTTGCGATCACTGTTGTTGTTCTATCAAAAGTCATTGGCGAATTTGATTTTTTCTTGGCTGAAGACGGTGCTCCAGCACTAGAGGAAAAACAAAAAGATGATAAAGCGATTGGATTTGAGGAAGGAAGTCCGACACGCGGCAATCCAAAAGCAAAGATTACTGTTGTAGAGTTTTCCGATTTTCAGTGCCCTTTTTGCAGAGAATCGTTTGGCATATTGCAGGATGTATTTCAAAAATTTCCGGACGAGATTTATTTTCAGTACCGTCATTTTCCTCTTGAGGGAGCGGACGGATCTCATCCGCTAGCCGAAGAGGCCGCTGAAGCGAGTATGTGCGCGAACGCGCAGGGCAAGTTTTGGGAGTATCATGATTTGATATTTCAAAATCAGAATCGCTTAACGATTGATTCTTTTCTTCAGTTCGCGTCAGCTCTTCAACTGGACACAACGGCGTTTGCTGTATGTTTTCAAACGCGCGCCTTTGCCGATCTAGTAGCGCAAGATTTTGAAGACGCAAGGGTTTTGGGCGTCAAAGCGACGCCGACATTTTTTGTAAACGGCGTCAAGATTGAGGGCACGCTTCCGCTTTCAACTTGGGAGCAGTTGATTAAGGAGTTGAGTTAGATTTTTTCAACTGCGCGATTTGCTGAACTCCCATCATAATTGTGCCGGTAAGCCAATAGAGCATCACGCCTGCAGGGAGTTTCCAGCCGATGAACACAGTGAGTATCGGCATCATATAAACCATTTGATTGTTAAGCGCCGCCTGAAAAGCCTCATCTTTTGCCCCATCTTTTGATGTTAAAGGACGCGCTCCGACCATCATTTTTGCCTGCCAAAATTGGGCGATCGCGGCAAGAATAGCAAGAGGAATAAACGGTTTTGTGAGATCAATGAGAGTAATGAACTGCGTGTTGATTACGTCCGGTTTTGAGATAAATGAGTAGACGTCAATGAGCGCGTCGGCCTGTAAGCCCTTTCCAAATGCTTGATACATAGCGAGGAGAATCGGCAGTTGTATGAGAAGAGGAAGGCAGGAGGAGGCTGGGTTCGCGTTATTTTCTTTATAAAGCCGCATCGTTTCCTCGCCCTGCTTGATTTTGTCATCTTTATATTTTTCTTTTATCTCGTTTAATTTAGGTTGTAGCTCTTTCATCGCTTTTTGTATCGCGATCTGTTTTTTTGTTAGAGGCCAGAGCATCAGGCGCACGAGAATTGTGAGTAAAATAATAGCAATCCCCATATCTTGCATTGGGAGAATTGTGTAGAGAAATATGAGTAGATTAAAAAGCGGAAGATAAAAGAGAGTGTGAAAAAGTTCTAACATAGGCGTTGTTAATTCAAAATGCGTTAGACTACGCAGTCAACTCCTCCTTTGCTCCAAGGCGCGCATCGGATAAGCCGCCGCATACTTAAAAAACTTCCTTTGAAGAGCCCGTATCTTTTAACCGCCTGATACGCGTATTCCGAACAGGACGGAAAAAATTTGCATTGCCCATACGGCTTTAGGAATGATAATGGTCCGTGGTCAAGCGAGAAAGTTTTTTGATACAAACGTATGATGGAAAGAAGCAGTAATTTCATGATGGAATGAGCCGAGCCATCATCCGGACAAGTTTGCTTTCAAGTTTTCGTTTTGCTGTGATACGAGTAAACAGAACAGTCCAACTGGTATATTGAAAAACCGATAATGCGCTTCCGAGAATAGTAATGAGCGCGAGAGACGTCCATGCGATGATCGTTGCAAAATGTCCGGCCGGGTAAATGAGCGGATAGGCTGTTAATGCAAGAGCTGTGATGATCGGGAAACTTACAATAACCGCTAGAATCCATGTAACGAGCCCTAGCGCGAAGTTTAGAACAAAGAGGAGAAGCGTGTTTTCAAGCGTGATCAGCCAGTTAACTTTGAAGAGCGCGATGCTGTGATAAAACGCGTCAAGCGGAGTTTTATTTTTTGTTACGATGAAGATGAGCGTATATTTTGCGAGCAAAGACACGATAACCGCAAGCGGGGTGAATACTAGAGCTCCAGTGATTAACGCCGCGCGCGAGATTGAAAGCGATGTGAGAGAAGACAGAAGCATAAAAATTGGCGTAGAGATGATGAACGCCAAAATTAGCCCGCCTCCCTTAAACACAAGATTTGCCGCAAGAAGTTCAAAAAATTTTCCGCGCGTTTGGATCCACGCTTTTTTGATGTTGATAGTATGATTTTTTTTCACTGCGTTATAGACGCTTCCTATAATAGCGCCTTGCGCGGTGGTTGTAATGTAGATGAGCGCCATAAAAACTAGAATCAGAAAAAAGCTTGTGATCGGGAAGCGAAAACTTAAGAGGTTTTTAACTGCGTTGAAGAACCTTTCTGTTATGATGCTTGTCGTAAAGAAGTCCGGAATACCGGAGAGCCCTATTGATTGTCCGCGCTCAACAAAAAAGAAATTTTTAATGAGAATATCGTACTCTCCGCCGTTTCCAATAAGAGCGAGAAAAAATCCTAAATACAGGAGTTTTTTGTTTTTGATTGTGAGAGCTAGCGATTTTTTGAGTACAAAGCGATATGTGGGCATAATACAAATTCATGCGGTTTGCATGAGCTCATCAAATTCTTCTTTCTCAATTGTCTCTTGTTCAAGAAGTTTTTCCGCAACGAGTTCAAGCTTTTCAAGGTGAAGTTCTATGATTTTTCTGGCGTTATTATAGGCCTCCTCAAGGAAGCGCCTAACTTCTGTGTCAATATTTTCAAGCGTCGTATCGCTGTATACACTTTTCAATTCTTCCCATGGAAATTGAGAGAAGCCGTTTGTGTCTTCAAGTTCAAACGATACTGGTCCGATTTTATCGCTCATGCCGTAGCGTGTAACGAGTTTTCGCGCAAGTTGTGTGGCGTATCGGAGGTCGCCTGAAGCGCCGGTTGTCATCTCATTGAATTTAATTTTTTCGGCCGCGAGCCCGCCCATTGAAACTGAAAGATCAGCCATAAATTCGGCGCGCGTGTGAAGGTATCTGTCTTTTTCAGGAATTTTTAGAGTGTATCCGCCCGCCTGTCCACGCGCTATCACAGAAACTTTATGAACAGGATCCGCCTCTGGAAGCGTGTGCGCCACGATCGCGTGCCCGGCTTCATGAAATGCGGTAATTTTTTTTTCCTGATCTGTAATCACGCGGCTTCTGCGTTCCGGACCAAGCATTACTTTTTCAATGCTCGGGAGCAGTTCTTCCATTGTGATTTGCGTTTTATTGTTGCGCGCTGTAAGGATTGCCGCTTCATTCATAAGATACGCAAGATCCGCTCCGGAAAATCCCGGTGTTCGCTCGGCAACGCGGCGCAGGTTTACACTATCTGTAAGCGGTTTTCCTTTTGCGTGAACTTTCAGCATCTCTTCGCGCGATGCGATATCCGGGAGATCAATCGTGATTCTGCGGTCAAAGCGTCCCGGGCGAAGTAGCGCAGAATCAAGCACGTCCGGGCGATTAGTCGCGGCCATGACTATTACATTCGTGTCTGTGTCAAAGCCGTCCATTTCAACAAGAATTTGATTTAAAGTTTGATCTCGTTCGTCGTGCGCTCCGCCAAAGCCAGCCCCTCGTTTCCTGCCAATACTGTCAAGTTCGTCAATAAAAATGATGCATGGAGCGTTGCGTTTTGCTTTTTGGAACAATCCTCGCACACGCGATGCCCCGACGCCTACAAATAATTCCATAAATTCTGAACCTGAAATATGAAAAAAAGGAACATCTGCTTCTCCTGCAACAGCTTTGGCAAGAAGCGTTTTTCCGCATCCAGGTGGCCCGATCAGGAGCACGCCGCGCGGAATGCGGGCGCCAAGATCAGTGAATTTTTTGGGATTTTTCAAAAAATCAATCACCTCCATAAGCTCCTCTTTCGCTTCTTTGACGCCGGCGACATCCTTAAATTTTGTTTTGACAGCGCCGCTCCGTCCTTCAGTTCCTTCGTAGTTTACCTGTTTTCCAGCTGACTGCCCGAACGAGAAAGTTTTTGATGAAAAGCCCTGGGCCTGTTTGTAGAGTAAATAAAAAAACCCCACAATAAGAAGAATGGGGAAAAGCGTTGGAATTAGTATGGCGATAAATGATATAAAGCCGTTCTCTCTTTTTACATCAATAGCGATCTGCTTAATAATCTCAACAGGAACATCGTAGTTTTTAAGCGTTGTTATGATAGAATCATTTCCGATCGCGCGGGACTCAATATTGCTTCCGTCAGTAAGACCGGCAAAGAGCGTGTTGTCTCCGCGCAGTTCTATTGTTTTGATTTTTTCTTCTTCAATGAGTTCTACCAGTTTGTTGAAAGGGACGCGTTCTGTCCGTTCTGTGTTAAATGGTAGCGAGATTTTTTGAGAGAGCCATAACAACAGCGCAAAACAGGCGACAAGAATTATAATTTGTTTATGAAGCTGGGTCATTTGAGTTACTCGTTTTTCAAGGAAAGAAAGACTTTTGTTCCTCTCAAATCAATAATTTTTGCTGATATTTCCTGATTTTGCCGTACAACATCCGAGATGGTCTGTCCTTCAGGAATTGGTATTGTTTCTATCGGTATAAGGCCTTCAAGGTTGTCGTCAAATGTGACGAAACAGCCAAAGTTCGTTATGGATTTTACTGTTGTAGAGACTGTATCTCCGATTTTGTATTGCGCAAGTTTTTGTTTTTGCGCTTCCTCCCAAGCTCGTTTTTCGGAGACGATAATTTTCTGCTCTTCCGGGCTGTATGAGATAATTTTTACGCGCAATGTTTTTCCGACAAATTCTTTTAGTTTTTGCAGAATTTTCTTTTTGTCGCCGCCCTCAACCCGCGGATAGTGCTCTTGAGTAAGCTGTGAAACCGGTAAAAAGGCAGGGATGCTTTTAATAGACAAGAGAAGCCCGCCTTTGTTGACGCCGTTTATCCGGAGGTCTAAGAGTTCTTGATTTTCTTCTTTTTCCTTGACATACAACCACGAAGTTTCTGTTATCGCTGATTTCAATGAAAGTTCCATCTGACCATTTTCGTTTTCAATGTCCAAAACCATTGCGTCCACCGGGTCTCCCGGTTTTAAGTTCTGCTGTTCTCCTTGTAGATTTTTAATTTCTTTTCCCCGTACAATGCCGGTTGTGAACCCGGGGATGTCAATGAGAATTTCCGATTTTGAGGCGGAGATAATAGTTCCTTTTACAATGTCGCCTATTTTTGGTAACGTAGACAAGTGATCGTTTATAAGCCCGATAAGTTTCGTATCAGTAACATTTTTTTGTGAAAGTGTAGATGGCATAGTTCTCGTATGGTAATGGTTTTTAAGATACTTGTCAAACAAAATGGACATTCTTTCCAATCTTAATCCGGAACAACAAAAAGCAGTTACAGCGACAAAAGGCCCTGTTCTTGTGCTCGCCGGCGCTGGAAGCGGTAAAACACGCACTTTAACGCATAGAATCGCTTATTTAATTGCAAAAGAACTGGTTGCGCCTTCCAGTATTCTCGCTGTAACATTTACAAACAAAGCGGCCGAGGAGATGAAAATGCGTCTGGGGCAGATGCTTTCTACCTGTCTCTCGACAAGGCAGGCAGGAAGCGCTGGAGAACCATGCGTCGGCACTTTTCACTCAATTTCCGCGCGTGTTTTGCGGGAGGATGGCGGAAATATCGGAATACAGCGCCATTTCAGCATTCTTGACGAGGATGACCAACGGAAAATTGTGAGACAAACTCTTGCCGAATTAAACATTTCAGGAGCCGAGTTTAGGCCGCAATTCTTTGTAAGAGCAATAGATCGGATTAAACGGGAACGCATTTTGTATAATCAGATTCAGTCAGTTTTGTCTGAATTTTTTTCTCCCCCGCTCGATGAGATTGTATTCCGCGTATACCTTGCCTACGAGGAACGCATTAAAAAAGTGAGCGCTCTTGATTTTAACGATCTGCTTTTGAAGACAGTTGAGCTTTGGGATAGCGATCTATCAGCGCGGGAGAAGTATCAACAGCGATGGCAATATATTTTGGTTGACGAG
>MHJU01000002.1:0-127 GCA_001818155.1 Candidatus Jacksonbacteria bacterium RIFCSPLOWO2_02_FULL_44_20
CATGGTTGAAAGAGCAAGTAGGTTGTGAGTTTCGGATGTGTGGGGGCAAAAAAACAGGCGGGCACTTTAATTATAAATTAACCCGGCAGCCTAGCCAGTGGACGCATAAAGCCGCACCACTACATGT
>MHJU01000002.1:136-311 GCA_001818155.1 Candidatus Jacksonbacteria bacterium RIFCSPLOWO2_02_FULL_44_20
CTAAAGGTTAAAACTCACGTTTTATTATAAGCGTCTTATAAGATTTATTGTGCGACACTATATTTAGTGCATCTAAGCTTATTTATACGTCCCCTCTTTTCTAGGTTGTAATAAAAAACCTCCACGAGGGTTACCGTGGAGGGCTCTTAACGCGTTACGCTTGTTAATAGTCGCT
>MHJU01000002.1:388-2867 GCA_001818155.1 Candidatus Jacksonbacteria bacterium RIFCSPLOWO2_02_FULL_44_20
CTTGACGATGCACATCGGCCTCATTGTCAATTGTATCAGATATGATGAGGTTGATATGGGCGGCCAAGTCTTTGAGCTCAGCCACCAGATTCTGGTATTCTGATACGTTCTCATCAGAATTGTAAAGCAGGAATATTGTATCGGCGGGAACTTGTTTGAGATGTTTCCGAAGGTCAGCCTTGGCTGCGCCTGGGGCATAACCCCGGGTCGGTATTTGGATATTGTGAATCCGCACAGCGAGATTTTTTACTTGTTCCTCCAGTATCGGAAGCAGCAGTAACTGCAAACTTCCCATCTGGAGAATTTTTTTTCCCATGACTATTACAGCGATGGGTGTGGTTTCTTGTGGCATGGTATTATCCTTTAGGTAATGTGCAATATCAAAATCGTCCCCATTGTAGATTATATTAACTGATTTGTCAAGCGCGCTTAGGTAACCCCAATGCCAAGCATTGGGGCTTGACTATCTATATTTCGCGCGCGACACTGAGCAACAAGCCCTTCGGGCTGGCGACGCTGGTTCCCCAATGCTAAACATTGGGGCTTGTCGTCGAAGTGTCAACGACAATTTAGGGCAGGTAAAGTAAAGGATCTACTGGCAAGCCGTTCATTCTGACTTCAAAATGCAGGTGCGGGCCAGTAGTTAAGTTCCCGGCTCCCCTAGTGCCGGGGGTGCCACCGGTGCCACCGATGATTTGTCCTTTAGTTACAAAATCACCATCGGCCACATCAATTCGACTGACGTGCCCATATACAGTGGAGAATCCGTCGGCGTGTATTAAAAGTATGTAGCTATAACCAAGGCCGGCGTCGCGAGCGCGCCCGACCACACCGGAGGCTGCGGCCTTGATGGTGGTGCCTTGCGATGCCCTAATATCAATAGCCGGGTGTTCAAAATACTTTCTAAAAGGATAGGTCGGGTCTTTGAAGTATGCGGTTATTCCTCGGGCCGGACTAACTGGCCATATCAACGTGGCATCGCCGAATTGGCCAAGCGGGCCAGTAGCCTGCGATAATTTTTGCCGCAATTCGTTTTCTAGTCTCTTAATATCAGAATCGGCCTGCGCCTGTTCGGCGACAGCCTTGGCCAGTAAATCTTGGTAACGCGATTCCGACTGTCTGGTTTGAGTAATCAACGCCGACTTGGTGTCTTTGGTGGCAAGGACCAATGATTGGTTAGTCTCCAATTCTTGTTGAACATCAAGTAGTTCAATTTTTTTGTTAGATAAATCTTGCTGCTTAACTTCCAATTCCGCTTTTAATGTTTGCAGTTGATTAATATTAGATTGCAATGTCCCCTGTAATTCCGACAAGTAATTTAGTTGATCAAAAAAGACACTTAGGCTTTTGTGTAATACTAGGATTTCAACCAAAGATCGCTGATCGGAAATGTATAATTGCCTAATGATTTCCGCCACCTTGTCTTTAGCATTATTGATGTTTTTGTCTTTGGCATCTATTTCTTCGCTAATAGATGTAATTTCCAACCCCACAGTCGCTAATTGCAGCTCGTTGGCTGCAATATCCAGTTGATATTTGGCGATTTTATCGTCTAATACCAATAATTGACGGCGGAGGCTATTTACCTCGGCCTGTTTAGTAGCAATTAGGTTTTTATAATCCTCAATTTGTTTTTGCAAATCATCTAACCTGGCTTTATTGGAAGCAATTTTATCCTGTAATTCGTTAACCTCCGCCATTCGGCCCGAAGCCGCAGGAATTAATAAAGAAAGGATGATTAATGAAACAATTAGCGCTCTCATGATTTTTTTAGAAGATTAATAGCTTGGTTTAACCTGCCTAAACTACTTTCCTTACCTAGGGCAGTCATCACATCAAATACATCGGGTGAGTTGGCTAAACCCGTTAAAGCCACGCGTATTGGCCATAATAGCTCTCCCCTACTAAACTCACCGGCCGACACTAAACTTTCCGCGGCTGACCGAAGTGATTCTGTCGTCCAATTGGAAACGTTCGTAAATATATTTAAAGCCCGTTCTAAGGCTAGTAAGGTTTTGGCTGGGCTGCCCTTTTTGGGAATTAAGAGGGACGCCTCAAACTTAAGTTGTTTTTTGAAAAAGAAATCAGTCGCCTCGACGACGTCACTTAATTTAGTAAGTCGTGACTGTATGGAACTGGTAAAGCCAGTGGTGTCTTGTGAGTGTTTCGGGTAAAAAACCTGTAATTCCTTATCCAAATCCGCCACCGACATTTTCCGTATATATTGCTCGTTAAACCAATTTAGTTTAGTAATGTCAAAAACAGCGCCAGCTTTTTGGACCCTGGACAAATCAAACTCGCGGGTTAAATCATTTAACGTAAAAATTTCTTGTTCGTCGGTGGGGTGCCAGCCTAAAAGCGCCAAATAGTTCACCAAGGCTGGCGGTAAGTAGCCCTGACGACGGTAAGTAGATAGCCAAACCGTGTCGCCGTCGCGACGTTTGGAAAGCTTGGATTTTTTTATATTCAAAACATTGGG
>MHJU01000002.1:2911-3177 GCA_001818155.1 Candidatus Jacksonbacteria bacterium RIFCSPLOWO2_02_FULL_44_20
CCATCCGAACGCTTTATAAAGAAGTACATGTTTAGCCGTAGATGGCAGCCACTCCTCTCCCCTAATGACGTGAGTAATTTGCATTAAATAATCATCAACCACATTAGCCAAGTGATAGGTGGGAAAGCCGTCAGATTTTAACAGTACTTGGTCGTCAATAGTGTTATTTTGAATGGTAATTTTACCATGAACTAAATCGGTAAATTCTGTAGTGCCGACCGGAACATGAAGCCTAACCACGTAGGGGGTTTTATCAGCAAAAAACT
>MHJU01000002.1:3183-3523 GCA_001818155.1 Candidatus Jacksonbacteria bacterium RIFCSPLOWO2_02_FULL_44_20
CTTGATCGGCCGTCAAATTTAAACACTGCCTATCATACATAGTTGGTTGTTTGGCTGTTTGCTGGTCTTGCCGCAGTTTTTCTAATCTATCTTTAGAACAAAAGCAATAATAGGCGTGGCCAGCCGCTACCAGGTTATCCACATGCTTTTTATAAATATCAAGACGCTGTGATTGAATATATGGGCCGTAGGTGCCTTTTTTGTCTGGACCTTCGTCCCACTCTATTCCCAACCAACGCAAATCATCCAGCAGACGCTTGGCACTGCCCGCCACGTAGCGGTTTTGATCAGTATCCTCCAACCTAAAAATAAACTTGCCACCGGCTTTTTTGGCAAACAA
>MHJU01000002.1:3574-4465 GCA_001818155.1 Candidatus Jacksonbacteria bacterium RIFCSPLOWO2_02_FULL_44_20
GCGATGGTGCAAATCTAACCTTAGTCATGTAATTTTAGGATTTTTTTTAGTTCGTCATAAACCAGTTTGGTGTATTCTTGTCGCACCGGAAAAACTGTATTGACCAAGTCATTGAGCGCAACCCATTGGTAGCCCGAGGCCTCGCGGAGGTTTAACTTAATTTCCCCATCGCTCCCTAAAAATTGAAAATATACGGGCGTCTGTTCCTGGCCAATGTAATCGTTGTTATACCCGGGGTGAGCGTAGGGAAATTTGTATTTAAATTTAAAACCGCCAATTTGTAATAACTTTACAGATTTAATTCCACTTTCCTCGTTTAATTCGCGTCTAGCCGCTGGCTCAACTTTTTCGCCTTCGTCTATACCTCCTTGGGGCAGTTGCCAATGTCCCGGTGATCCGGCCCGCTCAATCAAGAACACTTCATTATTTTTATTGATCAAACAAATAGAAACATTAGGTCGATATTTTTCTTTTTTTCTCCCCGTGGTTAATAAAAAATGTTTTAACGCCTTATAATTTGGTCCGGCAGTAGTTAAAGTGCTTTCAATTAGGGAAAATTCAGTTATGGTTAATTGGAGGTTAGGAAAGTCAAAATCCGGCACCGGCATTGGAGATTTTAATCTAGCTAAAGTTAGGTGCGGCGGTTTAGCGCTAACACCATTCAAACCCAACCCGCGACCGGCGGCGGTTAAATCACTCTGAATTTTTAAAAAATTATCGTCAGCCTTGGTTTTAATCGCCAACACCCGTGCCTCGGCCACCGAGGGTATTAAATCCCAACCAGTTAAGCTAATTTTTAGCGGTTTATTAGCTACCGCCACACCCTCCCCGACCTTAGCTAATTTCGTTACTAACTCCGGCGCAACTTCGCCTAAAAACGCTAGTGTGAAG
>MHJU01000002.1:4571-5883 GCA_001818155.1 Candidatus Jacksonbacteria bacterium RIFCSPLOWO2_02_FULL_44_20
GTCTCATTAGGTTAATTATACCATTTTTCTATCAAATTACCAAGATTTTTAATTTGCCGATAAAATAATTCTAAGTTATAATATCAATATATGAAAAAGGCCAAAATCGCCTATTTTTTAATCTTAATACTAACACTATCTTTGCCGCTGACGCCGGCTTGGGCACAGGGAACGTTCAATCCTAACTACGTGTTAGCAGATCAGGATGTTTTTGATTATAAATCAATGACCTACCAGCAAATTTATGATTTTCTAAAAGCCAAGGGTAGCAGTTTAACTACTTATAAGGATCCCATTACCTCTATGCTGGCCGCCGACATAATTTACCGCGCCGCCCAAGACTATCGGGTTAACCCGAAATATTTACTGGCCTTACTGCAAAAAGAGCAAAGCTTAATTGAGAACGGGACACCAACGGCCAAAAAATATGATTGGGCGACTGGTTACGGAATTTGTGACGGCTGTAGTATGGATGATCCTAAATTACAAAGATTCAAGGGCTTTTTCAATCAAATTTTTGCGGCGGCCAAATTTTTTCGTTTAGAGCTCGACGATAACTTAGTAACCTTGGGAAAAACCTTTACTGGTTTCGGGCCGGGCGTAGCTAAAACCGTTGATGGTGTAACAGTGACTCCGGCTAATAACGCGACCGCGTTATTGTATACTTACACACCCCATCTACATGGCAATGAATTATTGTGGAGCATTTGGGACCGCTACTTTTCTCGGGCTTATCCCGATGGATCAATACTGAATATTGAGGGGGATCCTAAGCTGTGGTTGATACAAGATGCCCAAAGGCGGCAATTTGCATCGCGGGCAGTTTATTTTTCGTACTACAGCGACCCTAATTTTGATCGTGTTATTACCGTCAGCGAGTCGGAAGTAAATAAATATCCCGAGGGCTACGCGATTAAATTTCCCGTTTACTCTTTCCTCCGCTCCCCGGCCGGAACGGTTTATTTGTTGCTGCCCAATGAAACTCGACGGGGCTTTAGCTCGGCCGAGGCTTTAAGAAAAATCGGCATCAACCCCGAAGAGATAGAAGATGTCAGTTGGGAAGATTTGACCCAATACGCCGAAGGTGAACCGATTACTATCGAGTCGGTGCAGCCGGTTGGCACCCTAATACAAAATTCTAAAACCGGTGGAGTTTACTTTGTAGAAAACGGAGTCAAGCATCCAATTTTTTCCAAGGAAATTTTAGTTGCCAACTTCGGTTCTCGTAAAATTACTTCTAAGCAAACCACGGCGGAGCTGGAAAAGTATATCACGGGCGAGCCGTTACTATTTAAAGAGGGTGAGTTAGTAA
>MHJU01000003.1 GCA_001818155.1 Candidatus Jacksonbacteria bacterium RIFCSPLOWO2_02_FULL_44_20
AATTCTTTGGTTTGCAGATTAAAAAGTTAAGAGGGACGTCTTATTATAGAGTGCGGCATGGGCGATTTAGGATTATTTTTTGGTATAACAAGAACAATGATTTTGAGGTTGAAAAGATAGAGTATCGCAAGGAAAGCACATATAAAGATTTATAAAGGGAATCACCATGGCTTACCATACGCTCTACAATAAAATTTTTGATCTCCACAAAGTCCGTAAACTTCCAGACGGACAGTGGCAAATTGCGATCGGACTTCACTTAATTCATGAAGTTACGAGCCCGCAGGCGTTTGCGATGCTCCGCGAGCGGGGATTAAAAGTTCGCCATCCGGAATTAACGTACGCTACAGTTGACCATATCGTGCCAACCGATGACACGAGTCGTCCGCTTAAAGACCCGCTTGCCGAAGAGATGCTCGCCTTACTTGAACGCAATTGCAGAGAGTACGGCATCACACTTTTTGGGCTTGGCGATCCACGGCAAGGCATTGTGCATATCATAGGCCCTCAATTAGGATTAACACAGCCCGGAAAAATTATAGTTTGCGGCGATTCGCACACATCAACGCACGGCGCATTTGGCGCGATTGCTTTTGGCATCGGCACAACGCAAGTTGCCCATGTGCTTGCGACTCAAACCATTGCGTTAAACGAACTTAAGGTGCGACGGATAGAAATAAGCGGAACCCTCAATAAGCGCGTGTACGCGAAAGATATTATTTTGAAAATAATTTCTACACTTGGCGTTTCAGGAGGTATGGGGTACGCGTACGAGTATGGAGGAGACGCGATTCGCGCGCTTTCTATGGAGGAGCGAATGACGATATGCAATATGTCTATAGAAGGCGGCGCGATGTGCGGTTATGTAAATCCCGATGAAAAGACCGTTAGTTATCTGCGCGGGCGAGAATTTTCTCCGCAAGACGAGGAATTTGAAAAACGAGCCTCATGGTGGCTTTCTCTTACGTCAGAAAGAGATGTAGAGTACGATGACGTTGTTAAACTAAATGCAAACGACCTTGAGCCGATGGTTACGTGGGGAACAAACCCAGGGCAAGCAATTGGAATAAGTGAAAAAATTCCAGAGCCAGCATCACAGAGCGATAAAGACGCTCTGCACTATATGAAATTTAAATCTGGCGAGACTATTAAAGGTAAGAAGATAGATGTGGCGTTTATCGGTTCATGCACGAATAGCAGATTAAGCGATTTGCAAGAAGCGGCGGAAATTATACAAGGGCAACAAGTAAACCATTCTGTGAAAGCATTAGTCGTTCCAGGTTCCGTAGCTATAAAAACGCAAGCGGAATATGAAGGACTGGACCAGGTGTTTAAAAAAGCAGGTTTTGAGTGGCGGGGCGCTGGATGTTCAATGTGCTTGGCTATGAATCCGGACAGGCTTACAGGCGATCAGATATGCGCTTCCACTTCCAACCGCAACTACCGCGGGAGACAAGGAAGCCAGACCGGAAGAACTATTTTGATGAGCCCGGCCATGTCGGCGGCCGCGGCGATTGCGGGAGAGGTGGTGGATGTGAGAAAATTTAAAAGTTAAAATGCAAAATGCAAAATTACAATCCAAAATAACCGGTCGCGCGATCATTTTACCCGATGATAACATAGACACAGACCGCATCATTCCGGCGCGATTTTTAAAGTGCGTTACGTTTAATGAGTTGGGCGCGCATGTTTTTGAAGACGATCGCGCCGCGCTAAAAATAGCGGGGAAAATCCATCCATTTGATGATCCAAAATATCATGGATCTTCTGTTCTGTTTACCGGGGAAAATTTTGGTTCCGGCTCGTCTCGCGAGCACGCGGTGCATGCGCTTATAAAATGGGGCATCCGCGCGATCATCTCTTACAGAATGTATTCGGAGATTTTTTTTAGTAATGCAACCGCAAACGGCTTGCCGTGCGTTATTGTGAATCCAGAGAATTGGAAAATTTTGTCGCGCGCAATTACTAGTGATAAAGGATGCAAGGTTTCACTGGATATTGAAGCGATGACTGTTGCTTCTGGCACGCGCATAATTTCCTGTTCGTTTCAACATAAATCGACGCGCGAGGTGTTTTTGAGCGGAGACTGGGACAATCTTGGGGTTTTACTTGACGCAAAAGACGAGACAAATAAAATTATAGAAAAATTGCAGTATTATAAATAAAAACCCCGCCTTCCCGATTTGCTCGGAAACGCGGGGTCGCGCCCTGTTGCCCCATTGCGGGACAAAAAACCGTATCACAAACCATGGTGCTAGTCAAGACTTGTTCTGTTCTGGAATTACTGCTAATATGCTCTGTTCATTATATTTTTCTCATATGGCGCTAACTGTCTACGAACAGATAATGGAATATATTAAACAGTCAAGAAGGGTAGTTGTTGCGCTTGATAAAAAGATTTCCGCAGATACACTTGGCGCGGCATACTCAATCACACGCATTCTTGAACGATACGAGAAACAGTTTCAAGTTACAATTGAACAAAGTTCTGATATCTATGGATTTTTAACCGAAAACATGGCGGTTACATCCGGACTCAAACAAGCGCGCCGTCTTGTTGTTACGCTTGATATACGCGAGCAGGGGCTTGATAAATTTTACTACACAGTTGATGAACAAAAGAGTAAGTTAGACATTTATATTGTTCCAAAAAATGGATTTTTCAATCCTGACGACGTGCGCGTCGGGCAAGGAGGCTTTGAATACGATTTAATTATCACTCTCGGCGCCACGGACTTAAATTCGCTTGGAAGCGTGTACGAAGGGAACGCGGCGTTTTTTCACGAAACGCCGATTATAAACATTGACCATAGAGCCGCAAACGAACTATTTGGCGAAATCAATCTTGTTGAACCGACAAAAAGCTCAACGTCGGAAATTGTGTTTGATTTTATGGAAGCCTGCGCGCGCGAGAATATCACGCAAACTGTCGCAACATCGCTTCTTGCAGGGATTCTTGAACGCACTGAAAGTTTCCGAGCGCCGACGCTTGCTCCGCAGACTCTTGAAAAAGCAGGCCGGCTCATGGCGCTTAAAGCTGACCGTGAGCGGATCGTGCGCGAGCTTTTTTACAATAAATCTTTACCGCTTATGAAACTGTGGGGACGAGTGCTCGCGCGTCTAAAAGAAGACACTTTGAAACGTCTTTACTGGTCAATCATTGCAACAGATGATTATGCGCGCGCCGGTGCTGAACCTGTCTTGGTTGATAAAGTGTTTGAGGACGTTCTGCGATATCTGCCGCGCGAAGCGACAATTCTCCTTTTTTCAGAATTCAACGGCGCAGTGATGATACTTGCGTATTCAGGGAATTCTAACATTCTTCTTCCAGAACTTTTTGCCGCATATAAACCGATTACCTTTGAACACGGGGTTAAATGCCGAATTTTCGGGAGAGATCTTCTGGAGCTGGAGAAAGAGGCGATAGATTTATTTGTTATTTAGCATCATGCGCATTCTAGCGATAGAAACCTCCTGCGATGAAACCTCCGCCGCTGTTTGCGAGGGAGATGGTGATTCGGTCCGCATTCTTTCAAACGTCGTAGGTTCGCAGGTCGCCACACATGAGCGTTATGGAGGTGTTGTGCCTGAACTTGCCGCGCGCCGGCACGCGGAAATGATAATACCGGCTATTAAAGAGGCGCTCGCGCGCGCTCAAGAAGGATATGCTCGTGTAGACGCGATCGCCGTTACTTACGGACCCGGGCTCATGGTTTCGCTTACTGTGGGCGTTGAAACTGCAAAAGCGTTTTCATATGCTAGCGGGTTGCCGATTATCGGCGTCAATCATATTGAAGGGCATATTTATTCGGTTCTTGCCGGTGGAGTTGTTTCATACGGAAAAAATGCTGAAAGCGAGCTAACGGCTCGTTTTTTTTCTGCCCCGGCGCTCGCTCTTATTGTTTCCGGCGGACATACGGAACTCGTGAAAATTGAGCGATACGGCTCGTATGAATATATCGGAAGAACGAGAGACGACGCGGCCGGCGAGGCGTTTGATAAGGTAGCAAAAATGCTCGGGCTTCAGTATCCGGGCGGTCCAGCGATCTCAAAACTAGCGGTAAACGGACGGCGCGACGCGTACGACATTCCTCGCCCGATGATGGACTCGGACGATTTTCAGTTTAGTTTTGCCGGGTTGAAGACTCATGTTCTGTACAGCGTAGAGAAACTTAAAAAAGAATATGGAGAGGACGGTTTTCGCGCATTGATACCGGATATCGCCGCTTCTTCAGAAGAGGCGATTTGCGAAGTGCTGATCGCAAAAACAGCGCGCGCGGCCCTTGCGAACGGTATTTCCTCCATTATCGTTACAGGCGGCGTTTCGGCAAATAGCCGTTTGCGCGAGTTGTTTAGAGAAGCGGCCTTTGCTTATGATTTTACTGTATATTTCCCCCAGCTTTCTTTAACCGGCGACAATGCCGGCATGATCGGGATTGCGGGGTATTTGAAGGCGCGGTATACTGGGAAATACGATGATGCTTTTACTCTGCGCGCTAATCCAGATTTACGATTTTGAAATTTAGATTATATGTTTTCTTATTATCCTTCTTTACAAGGCGTCTACACGAGGCTTTTCTCACCGCTCGCGCGATTTTTTCATAATTACTGCCGGTTCAAGCCGCATCACGTGTCGATCCTTAGCGGAGTTTTTGGCATCGCGGCGGCGTTTTTGATTGGATTCCGTTATCTTGCGTTTGGAATTAGCCTGTTTCTAATATCTCTTCTGCTTGACGCGACAGACGGCGCGATTGCGAGGATTTACAATCAAGCGTCTAGAGGCGGAGTTTTAACTGATCGCATAATTGACTGGATTTTGGAATTGTCTATACTTATCGCGTTTGCATACGGAGGATTTGTGAGCATTACACTTGCGATTTTTGTTGCGGCGGCTGTTTGTTTAGCGAGGATCGGTATTTTTATCTCCGGCATTGATCTTGGCTTTCGGCGCACAGTGTTTTTGTTCTCTCCGCTTATCGGCTTTGAGACTAGTTCATATCTTTCAGGCGGCGCGCAGATTGCCGCTTTTGTCGTAAATGTGGGAAAATTTTTTATGCGGAAATATGACAGTCAAAAATTACGATAATACTATTGAAACTGTTGTAGGCGCGCTTGTCGTGAGTAGGGAAGGGCGGCTTTTGCTTGTTACTGGTCCAAAATGGAAAGGCCGCTACACAATCGTCGGCGGACACATAGAATACGGCGAGCGCATTAAAGAGACTGTGCGGCGGGAACTGCAAGAGGAGATCGGCGTCGTGCCGGAGCGGATTGAGTTTTTGTGTGTGAATGATGAAGTGTTTCCGTCGTGGTTTCACCGCAAAGCGCATTTTATATTTTTGAATTTTGTCGCTTGGGTTGAAGACATTTCGCAGATTAAACTGTGTGAGCGTGAGTTTACAGATCATAAGTGGTTTACTGCGAAAGACGCGCTCGCGCTTCCGGAAACAGCGCTCGTTTCCTCGGTGCGCCCGGTGATTGAGGCGTATAGAAAGAAATATGGATCATAAGCTCTATGAACGAAGACAAATCCATTCGCTGTATTCGTAATGCCAGTGCGTATTGTTACAGGAGATACTGATGTCGGTTTGATTTTTTCTGTGTATCTTGCAGAAGTTAATGAAATTTCTGAAGTTCGCTTGAGCAAAGAACACACAGAGGCGCGGTGGTTTGTGCCAAGCGAAGCCACGCGTTTGCTCGGCTCTCGGTATCCAAAAGAGTTTATAGAGAAATTGGCCCGCATTGACGAAACCGCGCAGATTTCATAAGATACACACATGTCCCAAGAAATTTTATTCACCACACAAATAAAACAAGATGGAAACATGTTTGTGGCTTATAGCCCTGAATTTGATGTTTCAAGTTGCGGGCGTTCGGTTTCCGAGGCGAGTAAGAACTTAAAAGACGCAATGATTGGTTTTCTTGAATCAGCAAGAGAACGAGGAGTATTGCGTGAAATTTTGGAAGAAGCTGGGTATAGTGTTGGCGAAACAGGTAATCATCAATTACATGCTCCAAAATTTTTCATGTTTGAAGATACTATGATTCCGCTTCAGTATGCCTAAAATTACTCCTGTTCCTTACGTGAAATTACAGAAAATTTTTGAGTTAGAAGGTTTCGTGTTTGACAGGCAAAGCGGGGATCATCTTATTTATGTAAAGCGCGGCATCTCTCGGGCGATCGTTATCCCGATATATAAAGAGGTGCCGGTTTTTATTATCAAGAATAATATGCGAACTGCCGGGATAACCAGAGAACGGTATTTTGAACTTTTAGCGCGTGTATGAAATACCACACCACCAAAGACAAATAACTTTTAACTTTCTATTTATGTCCCTGCTTTTCCCCGGTACCTCGCATTCATCGCTTGCGGAATCAATCGCAAAGCGCTACAAATTTACTCTTGGAAAATGCGAGATCAAAAAATTTTCCTGCGGCGAGACGTATGTAAAAATACTTGAACACGTGCGAGGCACGGAGTGTTTTATTGTGCAGACGATTACAAAGAGCGCAAACGATGATCTCATGGAGACATACCTTCTAGCAGATGCACTGCGCCGTCATGACGCGGAGCGCATTACCGCGATTATTCCGCATTTTGGATATGCGCGCCAAGATCGCAGAGCGAGTTTAGGCGAGCCGATTTCAGCGCAACTTGTTGCAAAACTTCTTGTTGCCTCCGGCGTAACAAACATTATCACTTTTGATCTTCACTCTGATCAGATTGAGGGGTTTTTTACGACCCCGGTTGATAATCTCCACTGCTATCAGTTGTTTGCGGACTATTTTCAGAAAAAACAATTACCTGATCCTGTAATCGTTGTTCCGGACACAGGAGCCGCGAAACTCGCTGACCGTTTGACTCGCGTTTTTGCCTCCCCAATGGCGATTCTCCACAAAACCCGCCCGGCGCATCATAAAGTTTCACACACGCATCTTGTCGGAGACGTAAAAAATAAAACCGTTATTTTGTTTGACGATATGATTGATACCGGCGGCTCTATTTGCTCTGCAAAAAATGAGGTTATTGCCCTCGGCGCGCGCAAAGATGTATACGTTGCCGCAACGCATGCGGTATTTTCAGGCCAAGCCTACGGACGATTAGAATCAGCTGATTTTGCTGAAATCGTAGTGACGGACACGATCCCGCTTGCAGAGAAGTTGCCAAATATAACGGTGCTGTCAGTTGTTGAATTGCTCTACAAAATACTTTGACTAACTTTTTATGCCACACGATCAGGAAAAGGAAATCTTGTTCGCTTTCAATCACGCCTCCGAAGTTCTCAAACTTAGAGACTTCACATTCCGCCCTATGCTCGGGAGAAAATCCGCTGTTGCAGACATAAAACGCGCATACAGGCTCGGGCACACTAATCTCAAAACAAAAATCGTTACAGTTGACATTTACACTGCCCGCCTTCGCAAACCAAAAAAAATGTCTGCGATTCTCGCGGTCATTGCGCACGAATTCGCCCATCACGAGAAAAAGCCCTATCGCCAAAAATATCGCGGCAGATGGATCAACCGAATCCATTATCCGTCGTTTTACAGACAAGTGAAGAAAAATATGGAAAAATTTAAGAAAGACGCTGTGTTGGGGCGATATTTTAAATTTTGAGCTGTATTCATGCGCATATCATCTATACAACTTGATGGTTTCAAATCGTTTCGCGCTGAAACGACTCTTACATTTCCAAAGTCCATAACCGCAATCGTCGGCCCAAACGGAAGCGGAAAATCCAATGTTGCTGACGCATTCCGGTGGGTTTTGGGCGAGCAGAGCCTGAAAGCCGTCAGGAGCGAAGACCAGACTGATGTTATCTTTGGCGGATCGGCAAAACAGCACAAACTTTCCCGCGCCGCTGTTACTATACGATTTTTGAGAGACGAAAACGATAATAAAGGAAACATTGACTCTCCGGAAATTGAAATTCGCCGTAAAATCTACATAAACGGCGAATCCTCGTACGAACTGCAAAAGCGCTCTGCGCGTCTTTTGGATATTCAACTGTTTCTTGCAGAGCGAAATGTCGGAGAGCGCAATTACGCTGTTATCGGTCAGGGGCAGATTGACGAGGTTCTGCGCCGTTCGCCTGCGGATAGAATGGATTTTTTTTATGAAGCGACCGGCGTTAAAAAATATCAGATTAAACTTCACAAAGCGCGGCTGAAACTATCCTCATCGCGCGAGAGAATTTCGCAAACAAACGCGCTTCTAAAAGAGCTGGGCCCGAGGAAATCCTATCTTGAAAAACAAGCCGGAGAGTATGCGAGGCGGAAAAATATTATGGACGATCTTTCAAAAAAATACAGAATCTATTATCGCGGACTCCTCTTTGAATTTGACGCGGAGCTAGCTCGAAAACATCACGATTTGCAACAATTAGAAAAAGAATTCAAAAAAGCGGAAACCTCTGCGCTGAATTTGGAATCAGAGATTGAGCGGGCAACAAGCGATTTTTCGCATGGAGAGAAAGACGCGCGCATTATGTCGGAAATATCGCGTCTGTCCTGCGAGCGCGACCTCGCGCGCGAGAGTTTGCGTGAAGTTCAGCATAGCGCGCGCGAGCGTCTTTTGGGCGAGGGAAAATTTGATATCGCATTTCTTCGCAGACGCGCGCAAGAGCTTGAAGAACTACTTACAGCTATCCGCAAAGAGAGCTATGAACTTGAAGCGTCAATTACTCAAATAACCGCGCGTTTTGTCGCGGGCGAAAAGGAGATTTCAAAAATCGCGCAGACCATTTTGGGGTTGAAGAATCACCAGACGTTTTCCAAGTTAGTGGTGATTGAGAAACTTGAGGAAATCGTTGAATTCACAGACTCCGCGCGCGTCAAAAAAGAATTGCGCGAGTTTATAGAACAATTGCGCCGCGATGACATCGCAAGTTCAATTTCTGAACGGGAAGAATTGTATCGCGAACAAAAAGCGGCTCATGACGAGGTGAGAATTGAACTCAAGGTTCTTGAGGAAAAACGCGGAATGATAACCGTCGGCGAGAGGAGAAGCCGCTCCGAATATGAGGATGTGAAATTGAAATTGCAGAAAAGCGAGTTTGGCGTTACAGAACAGTTATTAAAAGATGTTGAACTCGTTATTTCCGAGCGAAAAATAGAACTTGCGGAAATTGATGCGGGAATCAAAAAATATGAAGATGAACGCCGGGAGTTAACGCGCGAGATGGATTCCGGGCGTTTGAAGTTAGTGGAATTGCAGAAGTCGTATCGCGGCGCAGAGGAGCAGAAAAGCCATGTGTCCGATTTGCTCCAGGCAGTGAAAATTGACATCGTGCGCATTGAAACAAAACGCGAGGAGGCCGTGCGCGAGATGGTTGAGAAAGTAGGCGAGGCACTGGCAGAGACGATTTCTAATACAAAAGATACTATTCAAAATCCAAACGATCTCCGCGCGCTTAAGGCGGATCTGCGCCGATTGGAGCATGACGCGGCTTTAATTGGCGAGGTTCCGGAGGATGTGCTTGCGGAATACAAAGAGGTAAAGGAAAGATTTGATTTTTTAACCGCGCAATCGTCGGACTTGGATTCTGCCGTCGCTTCGCTTGAAAAAATCAGCCTTGAACTTGAGCGCGAAATTAAAACGCAGTTTGCAGAGAAATTTCATAATTTGAACCTCGCTTTCGGCGCGTATATTAATGAATTATTTTCAGGCGGCAACGGAGAACTTTCAGAAATTACGATACAAAAAGAGAACGATGAAGGAAATATCGTTGAACGCGACGGAGTTGAAATCACCGCTCATCCGCCGGGTAAAAAAATAAAACATACCGGAGCGCTTTCAGGAGGCGAGAGGTCGCTTGTTGCGGTTGCGCTTCTATGCGCTATTATATCTTCGAACCCGCCGCCGTTTGTGATCTTGGACGAGATAGACGCGGCGCTTGACGAGGCGAATTCAAAACGGCTCGCGGATATCATTCAAAAATTATCCGCCCGCACGCAATTTATTATCATCACTCACAACCGCACAACAATGGAGGTTGCCGACTCTCTTTACGGCGTTACTATGGATGACGATGGCGTGTCGCGATTAGTGAGCGTTAGTTTAGAAGGGTATGAGTAAAGGTTATCTTTTAATCAACAAACCACCGGGACCGACTTCGCACGATGTGATAGATAAATTGCGTGGCATCACAGGAGAACGTAGAATTGGACACGCGGGAACCATTGACCCTTTTGCGAGGGGTCTTTTATTAGTCGGAGTAGGGCGCGAAGCCACGCGAAATTTGGGAAAGTTTGTTGGGCTTGATAAGCGATACAGGGCGATTTTGAAGTTGGGAGCGGTGAGCAATACGTATGATAGAACCGGGGAAATCACTGATTACGGAGTACCAATTACTAATTATGAATCGCGAATTCATAGCGTGCTGAATTCATTTATTGGAAAAGAAAAGCAAATCCCGCCGCAGTATTCGGCAAAAAAAATTAAAGGCAAAAAGGCGTACGAGTTTGCTCGCGCTGGGACTGAAGTTTTGCTAAAACCGCAAGAGATTGAAATTTACGATATAAAATTACTCGCCACAGGCCACGAACTATTCGCTTTAGAAATTCACTGTTCATCAGGAACATATATCCGTTCTCTTGCCCATGATATTGGTCAAAAACTAGGATGCGGAGCGTACATTGAAGAGTTAACGCGCGTTGCGATCGGGAATTTTACTCTGGAAGAATCAACTGCCTTGCAAGATATTTCGCCAGAGAATTGGCAATCGCACTTGATTACATTCCGGACCGTCATGGCAACAGGAACATTTGAAATTTTACATAAAGGTCATGAACATTATCTTCGCGAAGCAAAAAAACTGGGTGAGAGGCTTTTAGTTGTTGTTGCGCGCCAAAATCGCGCTGAAGAATTGCGCGGACGGAAATTGCGGAAAACCGCAGAGGAACGCAGAACGCGCGTCGCGTCTTTCAAGTTTGTGGACGAGGCAATACTCGGAGACGAACGCGATCCGTACGAATCGGTAAAGAAAATCGCGCCGGACATCATTGCGCTTGGCTACGACCAGGAGTTGTTTGTCCGCGAATTGCCGGTAAAAATTAAAGAGTTTGGGCTTTCAACAAAAATCGCCCGCATTCCGCCTTATATGGCAGAGCAGTATAAAAGTTCACTTATTGTTTCCGATTCACCGTATCGTGCACTGCTTACAAATCCCAAGGCTCTCTAGTTTCTCCAGATACTTGATCACAGTAATAACAAATTCCGAATGGCTCCAAGTTAAAGGCGCGGCGGAAAGTTGTTTTCCTGAATAAGGATGAATCTGCTCGGAAAGAATGCCTGTTTGAAGCGCGTGTTTCGCGCACCAATTAAGCCACTGTTTTACGCGATCCAAATCCCGCTCATTTTCAGCGATGGTAGTGTAAATTTGCGCAAGCCATAGAGTTGTAATAAACCACGGATTTGGCGGAGAGGCAGGCGACGCTCTGTAATACTCGTCTCCTTCATAGCGCGGGAGCCCGCCTACATGTGTGTGACAGCAAAGTTTTTCCTCAAGAACGCCGATCGCTTCAGCAACAAGCGGATCATGCGGGGAAAGCACGCCGAAATTCACCACTCCGTACACGCCGGAAGCATCAATTGTTCCGTCTCGGCCTATGATCACTCCATTGTCATCAACAGAAATCGTCCGGTAGAAATACCGTCGTTCTTTGTTATAAAGATGCTCAATGATACCGGCGCGCATGCGGAGAGCCGCTGAATTATACACACGCGCATGCTCGTCTTTTCCTAAAATCCCGGCGAACTTTGCGGATGCGGAAAGCGCGCCATACACTGCAGAGGACGTAAATGTATGCACGCCGAATTTCTCTTCCCATAAATCATAGCTCGGGCGCGGAAGGCCGGTTGTTTCATCGCGATAGGAAACCATAAAATCCGCCGCCCGTTTGATAAGAGTATTATAAACACTTTCAATAAACTCTAAATCCCGAGAGAGTTCGTAATGCTGAAAAAGCGCAATGAGCACAAGTGCGGTTCCGTCTTCCTGGATAGGCAATTCCGGATGTTCTCCCCGCACCCACGGATGCCATGAACTCCCAAGCGACGCGTCTGGCCGATATTTATGCAGGAAGTATCCCTCCCTGGTAATTATGCGGTTGCAAAATTCAAAAAACCGTTTTGCCACGTTGTAATCACCCGCTTTGTCCAGAGCCAGCGCTGAAATCGCGCCGTCCCGCGGCCACATATAACTGTAAGTATCGCGTCCGTACTGCAACATCTCTGCATCTCCGGATGCGATAATCGCGCCATTGTTATCAACATGCGAACGGATAATCAAAAGTGACTTTCTAAAAAGCCTAACGACAGGCTCTTCAAGTCCCATAAACGTAAATTTCCACTTAGTAATCCACGCGCGCCAGAAATCTTCAGTTGTTTTAATGAGATGCGCGGGCGTTTTGGTTAAGACATACCGATTTAGCTCATATGCTTCTGCGATAGATTTTGCAACCGTAATCCAATAATCCGCTGTGGCGGTTTTCCCTCCAGGAACATCCGCTCTGATGCTGACGACCGAATCAACGCGCCCATGCTCTATCGCATTCTTTGAAAGTTCCCCATCCTCGGCGTCTTTGTATGTGCCTTCTCTGCCCTCAATGCCGAAAATTCCTATTGCATAATCGCTCATCTGACTATTTTCTGTTTTTGCGTTTATAAGAATAGCGCGGCGTCCTTTGTAGTGCACAATCACCTGTTCGCGCGGATCATAAAATCCGGTGTCGCCGCGGTGGGATTCGTAAAGTTCAAATTGATGATAGAGAAAAAGCCGTATCTCCCGTTTTTTCATCGCGCGATTACTGATAGCGATGCGCCGCAGGAAGATGTTTTTTTCGTTATAGACAACGTCGTGAAATGAGAGTTCTAATTCCAGTTCTTTATGCGAAGCGCGAACGCTTCCTGAAAGCGAGTCTTCTTTTGTGTCAATCGCGATATTCCAGTTTCCGGAGTCAAGCCAGCTGAATTGTCCGTCAGCCCATACGCCAATTTTATGCACGCCTTGGGCCGGAATTTGATTTTCAAGCCCGACATAGGGAAAATAAAAATCGCGCACTTGGCCAAAACGGTCAGCGCATACTAAAATTCCTCCGTTTCCTAAAACTAGAGAGCGGGACATGTGTTTAGCGAGTTACAACTTCAAAAACTAAATGGCGTAATTTTTTTGCAGATGAGTCTCAATGGCGCGAACTGTTGAAAGTCGCGTTTTGCACTGGCGGAGTTTCACTGCGAGATTGCGATCGCGCAAAACCTCTTCAGTCCAACACGCGAAGTCGTTTTTTTCTGCGTTTACGTGATGCGCGAACTGATCATTTGACGCTTTTTTCAGCGCATCTTTTAACTCCTTCAAATCCTTAACAGCCTGCCCGTCGTACAGCCAGAAAAGCGAATCCGCTCCTGCGCTTGTAAGATTTTTTTTCGGACGAATGATTGCTATTGCTTGTTTCAGCATGGGTATAAATAATAAATTTATGCGGCCCCCGACCTTTATATTTTTTTATTCTTCAATCCTATCCGCAATTGTACATCATGGAGCGCATTCATGAAAGATATGAACGCGTCATAAGGCGATTCGTACGGGTTAAAATACTTGTGCACGTCGCCGTCAGCAAACCATTTTGTGCACATATAATAGAAATGATCGGACGTCTGGAGCCGCCGCCAATTTTCAATCAATAGCGCGTCTTTAGTATCCAAAACGCGTTCCCGCAGAGAATATAGTGTATGCGCCGCGTCGTGCTGAATAGAATTGGAAAGCCATGCTGAAAGGTCCCGCTCAACGTCCGCCCATGAAACGAAATTCGGAATGTCAATAACATCGCGCGCATCGTATCGCGCAATCGCTTCGCTTGGAGTTACAAAATCGTTATCCGGATGTTTCAAAATTTCGCCCGGCAATGCGCGCAAAAAATTAAATATGCCCGTGTCTTCCCATTGATGTTCGCCGAATGTCTCGTAATCCATAAAGAGATTTATCAGCTCTCCGTTGCCGTTATGAGATGAGATCCATTGCGCGAACTTGTCTGCGGTGAGAGGAAAATCCCTCCACGATCGTTCTGAAAAACGAAACGCGATGTCGTCTGAAAGCCGATAATTTTTGAGAAGCAGTTTGATTTTGGAACAGCCCGCCGGTCTGTACATAAAATTCGGGCTTCGCCATCCTAAAATATGATCCGCGCCTTCAGCAAGAATTCCGACATAACCCATTTCTTCGGCCATTTTCGCAAGATCGTTGTTGTAGATAAGTTCTGTATTCCTAAACACGCGCGGGGTGAACGCAAATAATTTTTTAACCTTCAAGCGATGCGCCGAGACCTGCTCTTCAAATTCATCGCGGGAATATAAAAATGCGAGCGAGTGATAGTACGTTTCGGACAGGAGTTCAACTCTTCCTGTTGAAATAAGTTTCTGAAATGACGCGATAACTTCCGGCGCGCATTGTTCAAACTGATCAAGCACGACGCCTGAAAGCGAAAAACTTACCTTGAACTCCGGATGCTCGCGCAGTAAGTCAAAAATCAGCGCGTTTGTCGGCAGGTAGCATTTCCGCGCCACTTTTTCAATAATGCGGCGGTTATTCAGGTTGCCGTTCCCGCAATCGTTAAAATACTCGTGGTCCTGTCCGATATCAAAAATGCGATAGCGTTTAACGCGAAATGGCTGATGAACTTGAAAGTAAAAACAAACAGAGGGCATAGATTAGCGAGTAGTTAACATTAGTAAAAAAGGCGATGGCGGCCCAGCAGTCGTTCATAAATCCCGATTATTTTTGCCGCCGCGTCGCGCCAAGTGTATTTCGCGGCTTCGCGTCTGCCGTGTTCCTCAAGAGTGTCCTGCAAGGATTTGTGCCGAAGAACGCTTATAATTTTATTCGCTGTCTCTTCAACATCCCAAAAATCAACCTTAAGAGCATGGTTCAAAACTTCAGAAACTCCTGATTGTTTTGATATAATGACCGGAGTTCCGTGAGAAAGCGATTCAAGGGTTGTGATGCCAAACGGTTCAGACACCGATGGCATGACAAAAACGTCTGCCGCCCTATAGAGCGAGCACAGCTCTTCACCGCGCACAAACCCGGAGAAAAATAGGCTTCCTGAAATACCCAATTCCGCGGCAAGCCGTATGATCTGCGGCTCCATGTCGCCTGAACCAGCCATAACAAAAAACACATTTTTATCGTGCTTGAGGACAAGATCCGCCGCGCGCAAAAAATAATCAGGCCCTTTTTGTAAAGTAAATCGCCCGACAAACAGCACCATCTTTTTGCCTGTCGCATTCTTAAATTGCAATACTGGATCTGGAGTCTCATGACGATCGGCGTGCGTATCAGCGGCATTATAAACGACATCAACTGCGTCTTCAGCTATTCCATAGCGATCAACTATCATGCGTTTTGTAAGCGAACTCACAGCAACAACCCGATCCGCTGACTCCATGCCTTTTTTTTCGCGCATATACACCTCTTCGTTAATGTTGGATCCGCCTGTTCTGTCAAATTCAGTCGCGTGCATGTGAGCAACCAGAGGGCGTTTTGATACGCGCTTTGCGGTGATTCCAGCTCCAAACGACAGCCAATCGTGAGCGTGAACGACATCGCATCTCTCCAGTTTTGCGATACTTTTCGCGCGGATCGCATAACGCATCACTTCGTCAAAGAGCGTTATCCCGTATTGCGCGTCACGCAAAAGCGCGCGGCGTTCTTTATACTGCTCTGAACTTACATATCCGGAGGACAATGCTTGCGCTTCATAAAATGTAACAGGCGTTTCATCTGCAAAAAGAATTTTGAACGGCCCTTTTTCAATCCCGATTCTGCGCGGCAAAACAAACACAACTTCTATTCCCTCTGCTGTGAGAGCATAAGCGAGCTTGGCAGATGCAACTCCAAGTCCTCCACTGTTGTGCGGAGGAAATTCCCAGCCAAACATAAGCACTTTCATGTGGAAAAGATTTTAACTTTTTTAATTATACCACTCTCAAAAAAACGCAACAATACTTTACCCGCACAACTCTTGCAAATGCCGTACTCTTTTGTTACAATGCCAGCACTTTTGCGGGTGTCGTATAACGGTTATTATACTACCTTGCCAAGGTAGTGACGGCGGTTCGATTCCGCTCACCCGCTCCAGAATTTTTTTAACTCATCTCAAATTAAAATTCCCTCATAAATGGGGGAATTTTTGATGTTGCAAACTATTCGCGTATACAATTCTACTCCAATCTGCTTGCAACTCTTTCGGTGGTTGGCAGAAATCCGAGCGGCTCCGCCGCGAACATTAAGAATTTCAAGTTTTTCTTTGGCGGAAAATTCAGAACTAAAACGATGCTCGCTTTAATTCATTGCCCAATTTGTATTCTGCTTGATTGTCAGAAATCCACCTTACAAATTCATAGTTTCCTCTCATGTCAACTTCCGGAGGAATAAAATTTATCTTATCTGCCAATGTTTCAGAATTTTTAATGTAGAAGGCACAAATTGTTTCCCAGCAACCGTCCCGATAAGCAAAATTTGTCCCATTCGGGGAAAAGCTAATAAATTCATTTCCCAAATAGTAACTGGTCAAAATTTGAACTTTATTAGTCGAGCGTAAAAAAATGCCAGCAACTTTATCAGGAGACAACGTATCACTTTCTATGGTAAAACCAATTTTCATTTTATCGGGAGAAACAACGATAGAAGCAAATCTCGTTTGGTTCTTGAAAGATGTTTTGTTTTCGCAAAACATCTTGCGGTCAGAAGTGCTAGTTAGATTGTATCCATCACATAACTGGCTTTCGATTTTGAACCAATTAAAAATTGTGTCGTTATCAATGGATAGCCAAATCTTGCTATCCACGACAACACTTTTCTTATCTGCCGAGAGAGATGGAGTTTCCGATACAGAAGTAGCTGGTGGTTCTGTATTTTGGGAAGTGCTGGGGATCGGAGTATTTGTAACTGTAGGCGGAATCTCTTGTTTTTGGAAAAATATAAAATATCCAACAACGCCAGCGATTATGACAAGAGCTAAAATGATGACTAGTGTATTTGAAAATCTTTTTTGGTTCATAAAATTAATGAAAAAATTTCTTTTGTCCTTAACACACCGCCAGTTGAGCTTTCTTTCTTGCAAAATTCCAACTGGCGGAGAGGCAGGGATTCGAACCCTGGAAGGAGTTGCCCCCTTAACGCATTAGCAGTGCGTTGCTTTCGACCGCTCAGCCACCTCTCCGATAGGTGTAATTACGAGTGTTATCTTCACAAAAGATACAAAAATTACCGGAATAACGCAACTATTCATACCGGAGCGCCTCAATCGGGCTTTTTTTCGCGGCGCGGCTTGCCGGGTAAAGGCCAAAAATAACTCCGATGACTGTTGATACTATAATTCCTACAAGCGCGGCGGAAAGCGGGAGTGAAAATTGCCACTCTATTTTCAGAACCTTTGTAATCCCGACCGCGACGGTTACGGAAAATAGCGCGCCGAATATAATTCCGACAATGCCGCCCAAAAGCGTGAGCCCTATTGCCTCAATCAAAAATTGTCGTCTGATATCGCGGTTTGTTGCGCCGAGCGCCTTTCGGAGGCCGATCTCGCGCGTGCGTTCTGTTACTGAAACAAGCATAATATTCATAATTCCGATTCCGCCTACGATAAGCGAAATCGCGGCAACTGAAAGCAGAAGAGCCGTCATCACGTCTGTTATTATAGATACGCGTTCCGCAATATCTGCTTGCGTATGAATATGAAAATCGTCTTTGTCCTCGTCTCTAATCTCGTGAAGTTCGCGAAGTGTGAGTGCAATATCGCGTTTTGTCCGCAGAACTGTGTTTTCGCTTACTGCGCGGGCAAAAATTTGGTCATAATATTTTTTCCCCACAAGATATTTTTGCGCTGTCGTATACGGAATTAGCGCAAGATCATCCACATTCAAAAGCCCAACGCGCCCTTTTTCCGGAAAAACTCCGATGACCCGAAATGATTTTCCATGAATGATAATTTTTTGATTTATCGCCGATGATGCGCCAAATAATGTTGCTTCAACATTATGTCCGATCAGCGCGACATTCGTTTTTTGGCGGATATCGTAATCAGAAAATGGCGCCCCGCTTGCAGGATAAATATCAAGAATTTCAAGCAGTAAGGGAGAGGCGCCCATTGTCGCGGCTTGAAATGTGTCGCCGCGGTATGAAATCACTCCCGGGACGCTCACAATCGGCGTCGCGTCAAGAAGAGTCGGGACATTTGTTTTACTCATAATTGCTGAAAGTTCGCGTTCTTTCAGTGAATCAACAAAAAGAGCGGACATGCCTGGCCCCTGCGAGTCTTTGCCCGGAACAATAAAAATAGTGCGAGATCCAAGCCCCTGCACTTGCGAAAGAATGAGTTTGTTTGCGCCACGCCCGATTGACATTATAAGGATAATAGCTGTTATACCGATCACAATTCCCAAAATTGTGAGCAGAGAACGGAGGCGGTTTGTGCGGAGCGCCGTGAACGCGGTCTGGAATGAGTGTTTTATTGTCATGACAAATTATCTGATTTAATGAATCCGTCTTTCATTGTGATAATGCGCCTTGCGTATGAGGCAATATCCTTTTCATGCGTGATGAGAATTATTGTGTGCCCCTGCTCTTTATTGAGCCGAGAGAGAATGTCCATAATAACCTCGCCTGATTTTGTATCCAGGTTGCCGGTCGGTTCGTCTGCAAAAATTACCTCCGGGTTATTGATGAGAGCTCTTGCGATCGCGGCGCGTTGTTTTTCGCCGCCGGATAATTGAGACGGTTCGTGATCGGACCGATGTAGAAGTCCGACTGCTAAAATCGCAGATTTTGCGCGATTTTCCCACTCTCGTTCCGGAGATTGCGAGTAAAAAAGCGGGAGCATTACATTATTAAGAACACTTGTTTTTGGGAGAAGATTAAACGCTTGAAACACAAATCCCATTTTACTGTTTCTCATCCGCGCCGCTTCGTCTTCGCTGTATGAGCCGATAGACCGCCCGTCAAACTTATACTCGCCGCTTGTCTCGCGATCCAGAAATCCGAGAATATGTAGCAGTGTTGATTTTCCGCTTCCGGACGGCCCCATAATCGCAACAAATTCTCCTTTTTCAATCAAAAATGAAACACCTTTTAATACTGGTGTTTCAATAGAATCAGTGTGATAGATTTTGGTGATATTTGAGCAGGAGATGAGCATAGTTTTACTCATTCATAATCACCACTTGTTCATCCTCTTGCAGTCCTTCTTTAATCTCCACATATCCGTCTGATCCCAGGAGTCCTATAACAACATCGCGTTTTAGAACTGCGCCGCTTTGATCCGCGATTTTAACGTATCTATCTGTATTTTCATTGACGACAAGCCGCGCCGGAATTGCAATGACGTTCTCGCGTTTGTCTGTAATTATTTCAATGTTTGCGGTCATCCCGGGCTTAACGCGCTCGTCTGAATTTTCAAAAGCAAGTTTTATTTTGTATGTTGCAACGCCTTCAATCAGTGTTTCCGCAGGTTCAATCATAATAATTTTAGCGATGAGTTTAAGATCATCTCCGTATGCGTCAAGCGTGATTTCTGACGCGTCTCCGAGCTCAAGTTTTACGATGTCAATTTCCGGAATGAACACTTCAATTTGGTATGGAGTATTGCCGATAATTGTTATAATCGTCGTATTTGGAGCGGCGATTTCCCCGATTTCAATCGCGTCAGATGTGATAATGCCGTCAATCGGCGAAACAAGAGTCATTTTTTGAAGTTCTGCCTTAGCGCCTGCGGTAGAGGCGTCTTCGGATAGTGTTCGCGCGCGAGCCGAGGAAACCGCGGCCTCCTGCTCCTTTACCCGCGCCATCTGCGATTGTATTTCTTCAGCAGTTGCGCCCGCTTGTTTTAACCGCAGTTCTTCACTCGCGATTTCAACTTTGATTTTTGCGCTCTGCAAAGCTCCTTCTCCAGTAGAGATTTTGGAATCATACCCGGCAGAAGTGGTTTTTTGCGAGGCAATAGCGCTATTAAGACGAGTTTGCGCTGTTGTAATCGCTTGAGAGTTCACAGCTTTTTGAACAGAGATTGACTGGGCATGATTGTTATTATTTGCAATTGCTGTATTGATGTTTGTCGTTGCGGTATTCACGCTTGTTTGATACGAAAGAATCGTCGCATCCGAGATACTTGCCGCTTCATCTGTGGCGCGATATAGATCCCGCAAGAATGAGAGTATCTCTGAAAGATGCGTTTTCATTTTTTCAATCAGCTCTTTTGATGTTTCTTCAGAGTTAGCGTTTATTAAAAGATCTAGCTTCATCTCATTAAGAGTTATTTCAGCTTTCGCGCGTTCGTTTTCAACAGAAGCTCTCAACTGTGTATCTGACGTCCCGAATGTTAGATGCGGATTCCCAGAGGCGTCGTCGCTAAACAAAGCATCTATTTGGTTCCGAATCGCGTCGTTTGCGAGAGTGTATGCGTTTGCGGAAATGTCATTTGTGTCATCATAAAAATTTTGAAGATCAATGTTTGCTTTTTCTTCCACTGTTTTTAAGTTTATTCGCGCGTCTTTTTTTTCCTCCTCCGCCTTAGCCTCATCGTTTAAGCGCTGATTTTGCAGTGCGCTTAAAGAGAGTTCCGCGTTGTCAAGATCTTCCTTGGCTCCGCGCAATTTTATCTGCGCGAGTTCTAGTTCCTCCTTGCGAGCTCCGCGCAGTATTTCGGAAAGCCGCGTTTTTTCCCGCGCGAGCGCGGCAAGAGCCTGCTCTTCTGCTCCGAGCGCAGAGAGACGGCTTGCCTCTTGTTCTTTGACTTTTTGGGATAACTCCTGCTCATCCAGCTTGGCCAGAATATCGCCGTGTTTTATTTTGTCGCCTACTTTCAATTGATGTTCTACCACTTTTCCTCCGCGTTCAAATGCTAAAGATACATAATTTTCTGCGACTACTTTTCCGGTTGCAGACACAATTTCCGACACATTCCGCCTCTCGGCTTGAATGAATTCTGGAAGGCGTTTTTTTTGCTGGCGCAGAGCGCCGTACACTATGAGCCCTAGAGTAAAAATAGCGAGAAATGCAAGAGTGATTTTTCGCGCGGGAGAAATTTTCATAATGAACAATAAATTATCAAACCATACAGAATGCAATATGTCAAACGTTTTTTGTTTTTTTACGCCTAGCTTTACATGTTTTCCGTATTTTGATAAAGTGCATGCGAGACTTAAATAGCTTGATTTACGCTTATGCCGCAAAAATTTGGTAAAATTCTCGCTTCATGGAGCGTTTCAGAATATGAAAAACATGAACGAAGCCTTGCATGGTATATCGCGGCAGGAGTTCTCGGATTCGCGCTTTTCGTATGGGCGATTTTCACGTTTAATTATCTTTTTGCCTTGATCATAGTTCTTTTTTCCGCGATTGTGTATCTCCGGGCAACATCAGATCCGAACATCGTGAAATTTTTGATCACCACAAAAGGCGTTCGGATCGGGAGGAGAGAGTATCAATACAAAGACATAGATCGTTTTTGGATTATTTATGATCCGCCGGATGTCAAAAAATTATACCTTGCTTTTAAGCGATCGCTCGCGCCGCGTGTCATGGTTCCGCTTAAAAATCAAAATCCGGTTAAAATTCGCGAAATACTGCTTGATTTTCTTTTTGAAGACCTTGAAAAAGAGGACGAGCCAATGAGCGAAGTTATCGGACGATTTGCAAAATTGTAAGCGTCTGTCCTCATAGTTTAATGGATAAAACTCGAGATTGCGGATCTCGTGATGCAGGTTCGATTCCTGCTGAGGGCACCAAATGTATTACGTAGTCGCACCGCTCAAAACCGCAAAACCTGCCTGTCGGCAGACAGGGAAAAACTTGAAATTGTCATTTTTATGAAACTCGGCATTATTTTACAATCAAATAAACCCGAACATGCGTGGAATACATTCCGCCTCGGAATCACAGCGCTCAAAGCTGGTTATCAGGTAGAAATTTTTTTGATGAACGAAGGGTCGGAGCTTGATACTATTTCCGACACAAAGGATTTTGACATAGCGGCGAAAGTAGCGGAGTTCAAAGAGCTGAAGGGCGAAATTTACGCTTGCGGCACCTGTCTCAAGGTGCGGGGCAAAAAAGAAAACAAAGCATGCCCCGTTTCTACAATGTCTGATCTGCTCAAAATGGTTGAGACTTCAGATAAAATTTTGGTTTTTGGCTAACTTAATAAATATGGACAACTTTTTTCATCATATTATTGAAGAAGCGCGGAAAAATAATTGTTCCGACATTCATATCGGCGTCGGTTACGCGCCTGTTATACGCGTTGATGGGCGGATTACATATCTTTCCAAACTCCAGATCGCTACGAAAGAGATAATGGAGAAGAACATTCGCGAATTTTTTGGGGAATCAGCGTTTACGAGCGCGATTGGAGGGCGTGAGGTAGACATCGCCTTTTCTCATGCAAAAACTAGATTTCGCGTGAATATATATCGCGAACGGCGCGGATTGAACGTTGCGATGCGCGTGATCCCGGAAGAGATTCCGACTATTGAATCACTTGGACTTCTTCCGCCGTACGGAGAAACCTTAAAACAACTAGTTGAAGCGCCTTATGGATTGATTTTAATAACTGGTCCTACAGGATGCGGAAAATCAACAACACTTGCGGCGATGATCGGATATATCAATTCAAAAAGAACAGAGCATATTATTACGCTTGAAGATCCGATTGAGTATCTTCATGAGAACAATCAGTGCCTTGTTAAACAGCGGGAAGTGGGGGATGGAGAGGATTCCGCCTCATTCTCGCAGGCGCTCCGATCCGCTCTTCGCGAGGATCCTGATGTCATTTTGGTCGGCGAGATGCGTGATCAGGATACTATGTCTCTTGCTGTTTCGGCCGCAGAAACAGGGCATCTTGTTCTTTCAACAGTTCACACGAACAATACGTATCAGGCCGTAAACAGAATTATTGATGTTTTTCCTGGAGACCGTCAGGATCAGATTCGCGGTCAACTCGCGCAAAATTTAGTCGGCGTTATCTCACAGCGTCTGATCCCAAAACGCGATGGCGGGCGGGTTGTGGTGGCGGAATTTTTAATCAACACAAGCGCTGTAAAAACGCAGATTCGCGACAATAAACTCCAGATGATTCCCAATACCATAAAAACAGGCCGCGAGGAAGGGATGATTCTGCTTTCTGATTATGTAAAAATGCTTATTGAAAACGAAGTCATTGAGAGAAAAGAGGGGGAGAAGCATCTCGTGGAGTAGATTACATAAAGTATGCAATCACATTTTTTTGTAAAAAATTTGTATGCGCGAAGCCAGGCGCAGAAAATTTTGCTCGGGGTGTCTTTAGAAATGCGAAGTGGAGAAATTCACGCCATAATGGGGCCAAACGGAAGCGGAAAGTCAACTTTGGCAAAGGTGATTATGGGGCATCCCGGGTACACGGTAACCCGCGGAACAATGCGGTTTAATAAAAAGAGTATTGGTGGTTTAGCTACGGAAGAACGCGCTCGCGCCGGCATTTTTTTGGCATTTCAATATCCAATTGAAGTGCCGGGCGTAAATATGTTCAGCTATTTGCGCGCGATTTATTCCGCGAGATTCGGGAAAAAGAAGATTGTTAAAAAATTATCTCCCGGAGCGGTAAAAAAGAGAGGCGAGGATGAGGGCGGCGTTTCTGTTGAAGAGTTTCAAAATATCATCGCGCCGATCTTGAAAAAATTGCAGGTAAAGACAAGTTTTTTGGAGCGGAGCGTAAACGAGGATTTTTCCGGCGGGGAAAAGAAAAAAGCTGAAATTATCCAGATGGCGGTGTTGCAACCTCGTCTAATAATTCTTGATGAAACTGATTCCGGACTTGATATTGACGCGTTAAAAATTGTCGCGCGCGGCGTTTCCTCGTTTCGTCCTAAAGAGTCTATTGTTTTAATAATCACCCATTATCAACGCATTTTGCGCTACATAAAGCCGGATTTTGTCCATGTGATGAAAGAGGGTAGGATTATTGAGAGCGGTGGAGGTGAGCTTGCAAAAAGATTGGAAAGAAAGGGCTATGCGGGTTTAATTTCTAAAGATCAAAAATAAAAATGCAGAGTAATACTGAAAGAGCCAATGATTTGCCAAGCATACACAAGTGCCGCGATCTTTGGGACAAATACAAAATGCCAGAGAATATCCGCGCTCATACGCTTTCAGTTGCGCGCTTTGCGGACGCGGTTGCGGCACATCTTGTAGCGCAGGGGATTGCGGTTGATAAGGAATTAGTAAACCGCGGCGCGCTTTTGCATGACATTGCGAAATTGCGCGGCATTCAAGGAGGAAAAGACGTGCATCACACAGACGAAGGCGCGGCGATTCTTGGGGAAGAGGGATGGGGTGGTAGGCTTGCGAATGTGGTGCGTTATCATGGGACTGAAGATTTTTCGTTTGCTCTCCCGATTGAAGACCAGATTGTAAATTATGCTGATCGGCGCGTGGTGCACGACAGAATAGTTTCTCTAGAGGAGCGATTGGCAGATTTGTCAAAGCGCTATCCGGGCGCGCTGAAAATTATAGATGAGAAAAGGCCGTTATATGTGGAGTTTGAGGAGCGGTATCATTTACAACAACTAATTTTTGACGATGAATAAACAAAAAATCGCGTCAACAACTTATAAATGGGGATTTCACGATAAAGAAGCCCCGGTTTACAAATCCCCAAAAGGGCTTTCGCAAAAAGTTGTTGAAAGCATATCGCACTACAAAAGCGAGCCCGCGTGGATGCGGGATTTTCGTTTGCGCGCGTTAAAAATTTTTTTTGCAAAGCCTCTGCCGTCATGGGGCGCTGATTTAAGCGCGATTGACTTTAATAATATCTATTACTACATTAAGCCAACCGAGGCCACTATGCACTCGTGGAATGAAGTTCCAGACAGAATCAAAGCCACTTTTGACAAGCTCGGCATCCCTGCGGCTGAACAAAAGTATTTAGCAGGAGTGGGCACGCAGTATGATTCCGAGAATGTGTATCATAATTTGCGCGAGTCGCTCGCGAAACAAGGAGTGATTTTTAGCGATGTAGAAACCGCTCTAAAAGAGCATCCGGAATTAGTGCGCAAGTATTTTGCAACTGTTATCCCGCCCGGCGACAACAAATTCGCGGCGTTAAATTCCGCCGTGTGGTCGGGCGGTTCATTTATTTATGTGCCGCCCGGGGTTCATGTTGAACAACCTTTGCAGACATATTTTCGCATCAACGCAAAAAATATGGGGCAGTTTGAGAGGACGCTTATTATTGTGGATGAAGGCGCTTTTGTTCATTATATTGAAGGTTGCAGCGCGCCGATTTACGCGACATCATCTTTGCATACAGCGGTTGTTGAAATTATCGCGCTTCGCGGTTCGCGCGTCCGGTATACCACGGTGCAGAACTGGTCAAACGACGTGTATAATTTAGTAACCAAACGCGCGTTTGCCCACGAGGACGCGGTAGTTGAATGGGTGGATTTTAATATGGGGTGTCTTGCCGGGAGTAGCAAAATTTATGTTTATGGAAAAGGCGTGGTTGATATGAAAGATGTGAAAATAGGTGATGAAGTTTATTCTGTTAACACTGATACACTTATACCTATGAAGAAGAAAGTTGCCGGTGTTCAAGATAACGGCACGAGAGAGACATATCGCCTGGTAACTATAGATCATCGAGAGATTGTTGCAACTGACAACCATCCATTTTTAACATTGGAGAGCGGAGGTGTTGGAAGAAGTAACCGCTATCTAAAGTGGCGACCATTGAAGGATTTACAGGAGGGAGATTATATTGCAGTCGCTGATAGTTTACCGGACGACGGATCGCCATATCGGATTCAGTTTCAATACAAACCACTAAAGCAAGCCAAATATCACATTCAAATTCCCACGGAAACTAATAAAGAGCTTATGTGGATTCTCGGCGCATACTTAGGTGATGGGTATTTTGAGTACGATAAAGTGAAAAGCATTCCACGTCGGCTTCGAAGAGTATATTTTGCGGTTCCTCCACACGATAATGCGCGTCAAAAGTTAGAGATATACTTACAAAAAGTGTTCGGTATAGATTTCTGGCGTAATAAGGGGATTTGTCTAACTATCGGATCTAGTATATTAGCCCAATTTATCCACGATTTGGGGTTTGGAGGCGGTGCCCGTACTAAGCGGGTTCCACAGTGGGTATACACTCTCCCTCATAAGCAACAGTTAGCATTTATAGAAGGATACTTAGATACAGATGGCAGTGAACGGCATAAAATGGTTAAAGATGGAATTCAATATGGGCAATTGACATTTACCAGTTGCAATAAAGAGCTTCTTCAAGATATGAAGTATGTGATGATATCGTGCGGTTTGAAGCCGTTAAAGATCAGCACGTATATTGCGAGTAGAAAGTTAACAGAAGGGAAAGAGGTAAAAGAGTATATAACTCATTTTTTGACACTCAATATCAGAGAGGATCTAGAGATAATAAGAAACAAATGCTCAAAGCGAGAGAACCAAATAGAATTTGTTAAGATTAGAGAAGTTGTGCCTGATAAAAAGCAAAAGGTATATGATTTGGAGGTAGAAGGAACTCATAATTTTATAGCAAACGGAATTGTAGTTCATAACAGCAAGATTACAATGAAATACCCGGCTGTGTATATGGTCGGGCGCGGGGCGCGTGCGGATATTCTTTCTATGGCATACGCAGGCGCGGGACAGCATTTAGACGCCGGCGGAAAAGCAGTGCACTTGGCAAGCGATACTTCATCGCGCGTGATTTCAAAGTCCGTCTCCCACGGCGGCGGGCGCACTTCTTACCGCGGGCTTTTGAGGGTTGGCAAAGGCGCGCGCGGCGTTAAATCAAAAGTGCAGTGTGATGCCTTAATTTTAGACCAGGCTTCGCGCTCGGACACCTATCCGGTGATGAAAATAGAAGAAGATGACGCGACCATTGAGCACGAAGCAACGGTTTCAAAAATCGGCGAGGAGCAGTTGTTTTACTTAATGTCCCGAGGGCTTACTGCCGACGAAGCCGCGCTTATGATCGTAAACGGCTTTATAGAACCCCTCGTTAAGGAGTTGCCATTAGAGTACGCGGTTGAAATGAACCGTATGATAGCCCTTGAGATGGAGGGGAGCGTGGGGTAAAAAAAAGAAAAAACACCTCTTACATACGCGCGGTTGAAAATTTATTTGATGATTTCAACGGCGCGCAGGCGTGATGCAAGAGATGTTTTTTTACATGTTCTCACCTCCTTTGTGAGAAAAAGTGCGCCTTCCGCTTTTTTGGAAATTTCCTCCAGCCGAAGGAAAACCTTTCAAGCAGAAAGCGCGTTTAGTGGTTTAAAACCAAAAGTAGTTTATCACTTCTTCTTCTTGTCAAGTATGCTATCCAAAAAATTCCACAAAAATAATAATTCAATCATCATTCCAGCAAACGAAACCCGCGAGGTCGTGGACATTATTACAGATGATTCAGGTAAGCACACTCCCATTCTTGCTATACGCGCGGAAAAAGGTGCGCGGGTAACATACATTTTTGCTGTGTTTGGCGATGGGGAGATTACAAAAGAGGTAATACTTGAGCTTGAAGAAGGCGCGGAAGGGAGAATTGTCGGCGTGGTTGTTGGGAGCGGCAAAGCGCATTTCACGCTTAAAACAACACTACTCCACAGCGCGCCCCACACAAAAGGCGACATCAAAATTAAAATGGTCTTGAAAGATACGGCTTATGTGTCGTATGACGGGCTTATTAAAATTGACAAATCCGCGCAACAGACAAACTCGTACCTTGACGCGCGCGTCCTTATTTTAGATCGCGGAGCTAAATGCGACGGCAAGCCGGAATTAGAAATTGAGGCAGACGACGTAAAGGCGTCGCACGCGTTTAGTTCAGGTAAGATTGACAGCGAACAGCTTTTTTACCTTTGTTCGCGAGGGCTTACAGAAGCAGAGGCAAAACAAATGATTGTGAAAGGGTTTTTGATGGAGGCGGCAGAAGGGTTGTCGCATGAAGCGCAGGAGTGCATAAAACGAGAAATTGTTATTGCTCTATGAATTTTACCGAGATTAAAAAACAATTTCCCATTTTTGTCCATCATCCCGAATTGGTGTATTTGGACTCTGCCGCAACAACGCAAAAACCGAGAGTGGTGATTGAGCGGATTAGCCGTTATTACAAGGAGGAGAACGCCAATGTGCGCAGGGGCATTTATCGTTTGGCGGAGCATGCGACAAAAGAGTACGAGGCGGCGCGTGAAAAAGTCGCGCGGTTTATTGGCGCGCGAGATGCGCAAGAAATAGTGTTTACCAAAGGCGCGACCGAAAGCGTAAATATCGTTGCGCATGGGTTTTCGCTTGGATCAGATGATGAGATTGTCATTACGGAAATGGAGCATCATTCTAATTTAGTGCCGTGGCAGAGGAGAATTACTAATTACGAATCAAAAATCAACGAGAGGTTAAAATTTATTCCGATCACTGATGAAGGATTATTAGATGTGTCAACACTGCCGCAACTTATTACCTTAAAGACAAAAATCGTCGCGCTTACATACATTTCCAATGTTTTAGGCACGATCAATCCGATCAAAAAAATTGTTCAAGAGGTAAAGCGGTTGAATCCGAACACGCTTGTGCTTGTTGACGGGGCGCAGGCGGTCGGACATCTGCCGGTTGATGTGCAGGAATTAGGGTGCGATTTTCTCGTGTTTTCCAGCCACAAAATGTGCGGGCCAACCGGCGTTGGGGTTTTATGGGGGCGTAGAGAGGCGCTTGAAGCGCTTGAGCCATTGCAATACGGCGGCTCTATGATTTCGCGCGTGGAAAAGTATCAGAGCGAGTGGGCAGATATACCCTATAAATTTGAAGCAGGCACCCCGAATATCGCAGGCGTCATCGGGTTTGGCGCGGCGATTGAATTTTTGGAGCAGATTGGCATTGAAGAGATACACCGCTACACAAGCGAGCTCACGAGTTACGCGTATGAAAAATTGCGCGTCCTGCCCTATACCAACGTGTTAGGTCCGCAAGCGCCGCGGCTTGGGTGTGTGAGTTTTACGCTTGAAGGAGTGCACGCGCACGACGCGGCGCAAGTGTTAGACGAGTCCAATATCGCGATTCGCGCCGGGCATCATTGCGCCATGCCATTGCACGAGCGTTTGGGCGTTCCGGCAACAGCGCGGGCGTCGGTGTATGTGTATAATAGTGAGGAGGATATTGATAAGTTGATTAAAGGACTCTCTGATGTGAAGCAACTTTTCAGCCATAACAAAAGATAAAAAATATGGAACGGATGGCAGAAACTACCACATCAGAAGAAACAGAAGCGCGCCAAGAAATTTACCGTACTCGTGTTGGGAGATATGAGTATAGTTTTAGAAGAGATAATCGGTATGAAAATATTGTAGATATTTTTGCATCGGACGGACACATATTGCAGATGAAGCATTGCGTGATTTCTAGCAATACGGATAACGAGAACATGAAAAATTTTTCTGTAAAAAATTGGGGGTATAGTGAGGAACAAATTGGAAGGTCTTACTTTGTCAGCAAACAATTAGATCCTTCATCGTTGCCTTTAGAGCGAGAGGCGGTGCTGAAACGAGCGGTAAGAGCGGAGGAGTTGATGGCGAAAAGATTTTAGACCGCGGACGGATAACATGCGATCAATGCGGTTTGACAAAACAATGTATGTCATCTAAAGTACAAAATGTACATTATGAAAGTAGTAACAACAACAAAAGCGCGGGCTCAATTATCCAGTCTTATCAACGAAGTACGGTATGGCAATACTCAAATCGGCATTGGAAGAAGAAATAAAATTGAAGCGGTAATTATTAAATATCCGGACAGTATAAACGATCGCGCGAACGAACTCACCGCGCTTAATGAGTATGGCGGTTCCTTTGACTTTTTAAATGATGAGCCGGACATATATTCAGAAGATGACATCAAAAAAGATACTTAAACGTAGCGCCATAGTATTAGTGCCGTTTCCGTTTACCGACTTAACGGCTATAAAACTGCGCCCGGTATTGGTCATATCCTTCTATAGGCAGGATATAATTGTTGTTGCCATTTCTTCAGTAGTCGTCAATTACGACAAAAAGACCGATATTATTATACAAAGCGGGAATGCAGGTTTTAGCCGCACCGGCTTGAAGCAATCTTCCGTTATTAAATGCGCGAAGATAGCAACTTTAGATACTGGGATTGTGATCGGCGCGCTTGGCGCAGTGCCATTAGATATTCAGGAGCAAGTTGACCAAAAATTACGCGCGGTTTTAGAGGTGTAGCGTATGAGCTTCTACCGCGAAAAAATTTTAGACCATTACAGTAACCCGCGCAACGCTGGCGTTTTACAAGATGCCGATTGCGCGCATCATTTAGACAATCCCTTGTGCGGGGACGCGATTGATGTTTTTGTAAAATTGCGCGATAATAAAATAGTTGATATTGCTTTTCAGGCAGGAGGGTGCGCGATTTCTATTGCGGCAATGTCAATGCTTTCGGAAAAGGTAAAAGGGATGTCGCGCGATGCAGTATTAAAATTATCAGAAGATGACATCATCGCGCTTCTTGGCATACCGCTTACGATGTCTCGCATCAAATGCGGGACGCTGGGTTTAAACGCGCTTCAATCAGCGATTCAAAAATATGACAAACAGCGAACAACAAAAAATAGCCGAAGTTAAAGCAATGCACAAGCGAGGGCTTTCAGAAAAGTTGCATCAGAGTTTTGGCGGCAGATATATTAAAGATATTGTTTATGGCGCAAACGACGGGATTATTACCACATTTGCCGTTGTCTCCGGCGTTGTGGGCGCCGCGCTTTCAATTAAAACCGTGCTCATTTTGGGCTTTGCCAATTTAATTGCGGACGGCATTTCAATGGGCGCAAGCAATTATTTGGGATCAAAGTCCAAAGAGCATTATTACAGACGCGAGAAAGAGATGGAGCGTTGGGAGGTAGAGAATTTGCCTGAAGAAGAGCGCGAGGAAATCCGCCGCATCTATGCAAAAAAGGGTTTTGCCGGCGAGGACTTGGATCGGGCTGTTGCGATTATCACAAGCGATAAAAACCGTTGGGTTGACGTGATGATGAAAGAGGAGCTTGGGCTTATACAAGAGCCATTCGGCCAAGCGTGGAAAAGCGGAGCTGCAACGTTTATCGCGTTTGTCGTTGCGGGATTTATGCCGCTTGTGTCGTACTTGTTTATTGGGCGGCTTCAAGGAATTAGTCCATTTGCGCTATCAATCATAATTACAGGGTTAAGTTTATTTACCGTTGGCGCGGCGCGCAGTTTCGTAACTAAGCACGCATGGTGGCGCGCAGGAGCCGAGATGTTTCTTGTCGGAATGTTTGCCTCGGCGGCGGCGTATGTGGTCGGCGCGATTTTGAAGGGGGTGTTGTAAGAAGGTCAAGAGGAAATCAGCCGTAACAGTGGGAAGAGCGGATATCGCGCGTTCTCGGCAGGACAAAGAGCCAAACGGACGGCTGCGGCGCGGCGTGTAGGCAACGACTCCTTCCAGATGAAGTATTTAACAAACTCGGTGCATTAGAAGTTTGAAACCACCAAGGGTGAAGCGATTTGACAGTGCAAGTGATGCGATGTAAAATAGATGTTGCAACAGTAAAAAAATTTCATGGAGGTTCATTTATGATCGCACAGGATATCATGACAACTGACTTGGTTACCGTTACAGAGGACACACCCATTACTGAAGCGGCAACAGTATTAGAGCAACATGCGCTTACGGGGATGCCTGTTGTGCAAGGCACCAAGGTCGTAGGCATTATCACTGAAGGAGATTTTATTTTAAAGAATACTCACCTTCATCTTCCATCTTTGGTTCGTATTTTAGGCAGTTTGAATTTTGACCGTCGCGCAAAAAAGTTGATTAACACAGAATATCAGACATTAAGCAGAGGTATCGTAAAGGACATCATGACAAGAAATGTTGTTACGGTAAAGCCGTCAATGGATGTTACGAAAGTTGTTGAACTGTTCCGATCTAAAAATGTAAACCCTGTGCCGGTTGTAGATGATACTAATAATTTAATTGGTATTATCAGCAAGGCGGATTTAGTCAAATTAGTAAGCGGATTATTAAAATAAAATGGTGATTTCTTCGCCCACGAAGCATGTCAACCAAATCGAACCAAACAATTGAAACAACAACAGAAGATGTTTTGCGTACATTAAAGAACAGATACATTCTGATGATGCGCCAGCAGGTGCGGTCATGGAAAGCGTTTTTAATACTTGGTTTTTTCGCCGGCTTTACAGCGGCTTTTTTGTTTACCGCATCCGCTGATTTGACAGAAGGATTGTTTGCTAAGCAACCAGTTCCCCAGACGATACAAAACACCGCTTCTGTAGATTATCAAGACACCCAAGGCGCGCAAATGCAACAAGTGGTAAGTAATGCGGTTTCAATTAGTGTCTCACCCCAGAATGGACCGCCGGATCAGCCGCCGCAAGATACCACAGCTCCCGGCCAAGTTACTGATTTAACCGCGCTACAAAAGAACCAATCTGTGGTTGAATTAGTGTGGAGCGCCCCTGGAGACGATGGCATTATAGGCACGGCAGATCGGTACGACGTTCGTTTTTCGGGAGCGCAAATTACCGATCAAAATTGGCAACAACAACAAGGGATCAATGGAGTGTCCAAACCAACTGTAGCTGGTTCTATTGAGAAAGTTACTGTTTCTAACCTCACAGCGAATACGACCTATTATTTTGCGCTGAAAACCTATGATGAGAGCAATAATGAAAGTTTGCTTTCTAATCAGGCAATTATCAGTATAGGCGATGATAAAAAACCGGAAGATGCTATTGACACTACGCCTCCTGGGAGAATCACCACGCTCTTTCCAGATAAGGAGGTTACGGAAACTAGTATTCCATTACGCTGGATTGCGGTAGGAGATGATAATCATACAGGAGTCGCTTTTGAATATGATATTCGTTATTCTATCACAGAGATTAAAGATGAATCATCGTTTGCCTCTGCGCTCCAAATTTCTGATGAACCAAAACCAAAGAGCGTCGGAGCGCAAGAGAGCTATACAATAACCAATTTACAAAACAATACGGCATATTGGATTTCTATCAAGGCACGCGATGAGGTCGGGAATGCGTCCGAACTGGCAAATGTAGTGCGCGTACAGACCGGACAAGGGTTAGTGCCAGTTCCAAACCCCGGTTATGTAAGTAGAATTAAAATTATCATAGCGCCGGAAAAAAATTACAGAAAGGATATAGCTCAAGTGCGGTTGCGTATTCGCGATTCTTTAACCAAAGCAATTAAAGTTGAATTGAAACAGGACGCGGATGCGCAAGGAGCGATTGAGTACACACCTAACAATGTACTGAAAGAAATAGTTGATATAGTGATTCAGGCGCCGTATACGCTTACGAGAATTGTGAAGAATGTGGATCTTAACGAGACAGAGACAATCCCTCTCGCGGTTTCCGACATTAAAGTTGGTAATCTACAAGACGCCGATGACGTGATTAACAGTTTAGATTGGGCAGTTTTGAGCAGTAAGTGGGGCACGGGAGACAAGGATGCCGATTTCAATCAAGACGGTCTCATTAATAGTTTGGACTGGGGAATTATGAATAAGAATTGGAATGCTAAAGGAGAAGAAAATTAAAATATATGAAATTAACACATCCAATCAAATATACCATTATTATCTGCATTGCAGTTGCGGCGGCGGCGAGCTTCTTTTATTTTCAATCCGGGTTTTTGGTGGAGGTAGAACAAAATTTTGCGTCAATCTCTCAAACCGCGCAATCGTCTCTTATAAGCAGAGCAAAAATTTTTCGGAAAAAACCAAAAGAATCTCGCGTCATACAGAACGCGTCTTTGCAATTGACGCCTAATCAAACCGTTGTCGGTAGCGAGGCACGAGATGTGCAGACCACTATCATGCTTGAGGCAAAGAATCGCAAAATTGCCGGGGTTGATATAGTTATCACATACGAGCCTCTTTTTGTCGCCATAGATGATATAGCAGTCGCCGATACCATGGAGACGGTCGCATTGAAAAAGATTGATGCAGAAAATGGACGCATATACCTTTCTCTCATGGCGCAGGCGGGTGGCTATATTGAAGGGAATCATGCGCTTGCGACAATTCTATGGCATCCATTAACCGAGGGGGATACTTCGTTTGCGTTTGACTATACTCCAGGACTCGCTGAAGACACAAATGTCGCGGAATTTGCAACCGGAAACGATGTCTTAACCTCTGTGGTCAATGCGCGTTATGCTATTAGAGGTCAATAAGTGGTTTTTCGCGATACCTCTCTTTCGCCGACACTGTTACCCATGAAAATACTTTTCTCAAAGGAGGAGAGTATTTTTATAGGTGAGTCCGATCAATAAGCCGGAAAAAACTCTATGACACACAATATATCACCGCAACTGACGCGATTACTCGGATTCCTTACGCTCTTTTTTGTTTCAGCGCTTGTCGGAGTTGCAAGCGGAATAGGCGTTACGCATGTCGTCAAGCGTTTCGCGCTCGTCGCTCCTCAAAATGCAGAAACGATTGCGCAGGCGAGCGAGGGGAAAGTGCTCGGAGAGACAGATTTCAAAATTGCCCAAACCACGTCTTTTTTTGACTGCGCTAAATCCCCCTACAATACTTCCCCCGCCTGCCTTGGCGAGCATCCGCGGATCCATATCACGCAAGACACACTGCCGTATTTTCGCAACAAGATCGCTACGTATTACAAAAGCGAGTACCAGCAATTCGTCAATTGGGTAGATACGAATTTTACTGTGGAAGATGACCCCGATACGTCAGGATTGATGGCAGACTACCATGCGCTGATTTATCTCCTAGGACCGATTAATGGTATTACATACGGTCACAGTATGACCGAATATCGTGATCGCGCAATCGGTAATATGTTGTGGGCGGTGGCAAACTGGACAGATATAGGAAAAGCACGCGCTTATCGTTACAATGGTTACGCTATTGTCGCTCGGGCGTACGATTGGGTATGGGCTGATATTGTACCGGCCGATAGAACAAAGATTGTGAACTGGTTGGCAGAAATAGGAACATCTGCACTGAATAGTATGAAGTCAGATCCGCCATGGCTATTTAGTTCATCTTACTTTGAAGGTTTCCATCCCTGGTATTGGGGCCTTGCATTTTATGGAGACGGAATTCGCGACGCAGATGCTCAAACGCTCGTAAATGGCTTTGATACTTTGATGTTAAACGGCAAATGGCTTGACGCGCAAAATTGGGTTGCCAGAAATAATGGCGGAGTAAGTGAATATGGCAACTATATTCTTGGGCATCCGGTGAGTCATATTATCAACATTGATGGATGGCGGACGGCAACCGGTGAGGACTACTTTGCTCAAGGAACCAGCGTAGCAAATTCTGATTTCATGAAAAATCATCCCAAGCTTGTGCTCTACACCATAAAACCGTTTGGGAAGACCAATTCCCAGGCAGCGGGAGGGGCTGACTGGAAAATGATTAAAGTCGGTCAAGCCGGTGCAGGAACGGGAATCGGTGGTCCCCAGGTTATAGTCTCGTTAGGGGAGACCTTGAAAGTGATAGATCCCGATATGGCGGCACTGAACCGTTGGATTATAGATAACCGTGTTGGCGAGAGGTTGGATCAGTGGAACTCAGAGTGGCATCATATTCTCTACTTCCTGTTTGGCGACCGATCCGTTGCCCCCAGGTCGCCCGCGGATCTAGGACTGTCTACGGATCAATTTTTTGAAGGGTTAGGCATGGCTGTGATGCGCACTGGATTTGATAGTTTGAATGACACGACCATAGCTGTCCTTGCGCCGCCATACTTTTTGCAAGGACATAGTTGGGACCAATGGACAGCTATTCCCACAGGCTTTACGGTTGATAAATATGGGCCCCTGGCAATTAAACAGTTAGGCTACATCCGCGGCAACATCGGCTATTCATTTCGCAACAATTTTATACGTTTCACCGATCCCTTAAAGACCCCCAGTGCCGGCTTTCCCATGGTGGGTATGCCCCAAGTTCCCAAAGATGTTCGGCAGTACACCCCTGGAAGTCCATGGGACCTTGGCGGGATGAAACGACGAATTTTTGATTCCAATTATGACTATTTGTATATGGATTACACGAAATATTACGATTCCGCTCGGGTGTCGCTTTACACGAGACAATTCGCCTATTTCAAGCCAGATTCCAACCAGGAAAGTGATTACATCGTCATCCTTGATCGCACCCAAACCACCCGCCCTGACATTATCAAGCGCTGGGCGCTTAATATGGCGTACAA
>MHJU01000004.1 GCA_001818155.1 Candidatus Jacksonbacteria bacterium RIFCSPLOWO2_02_FULL_44_20
TAATATGCAAAGGCAATTTAGCGTAGTCGTGATCAAAAGGGCCAGAGGTTCTGATTTTCATACCTTCTGCCGATGCAGATATGCAATCAGGTCGTCCGCAGTTTCAAATGAAGGAGAAATGTCGCCGCGGCGAATCGCTTCGCTTGCCTCTTCCTCCATCTTATCCCACATCACTTGCGACAGTTTATCACTGCCACTACTCTCACCTTGTTTTGTCTTTCGCGGCATAAAAACAATAAATCCTCTGCCGAAATCGCGCAAAGTAACAGTATCCCCTTCTTGCAAACGATACTTTTTAGCAATCGCAAGAGGAATCTTCACCTGCCCGCCGGCGCGTATTGCGGTTGTGGCTGTTGTGGCTATTGAGGTTTTTTTTGGGCGAGATGTTGCGGTAATCATATGTTTGTACGGTTGCAGTATAGGAAACGCGAAGCTGTCCGTCAACACTTGACAAAATTAGAAGAGAAGGCAGATAGGGATTCTCACTTCGGCGCTTTGCTGAAGATTCCGCTTAATCAGCGGGAGGAAAAATGAGCGGTTTTATCCGCTCAAATAAGTTCTTTGTAAATTAGCGCAGGTTATAAGAAAAAAATAACGCCATTTTGCGGCATCTATTCCGTTTCGTAACTTGTATGGTTTTTGTTCTCTATGAAAAACAAAAACACCCCGTGAGGGGGTTTTTGCAAGATCTGCTTAATACGGTATTACCTAGGCTTGTCAGTTAAAAATACTATAATGCGGATGGGATTTTTTGTCAAGTGTGGTGGAGATACCGGGAATTGAACCCGGAGACCTTTGGCTGACAAACCCAGGCCCGCACCAAGCTATCCCCATCACAAACGAAAGTATATCACAGAGCCCAAAAACCCTACAAGTTACAAGACCTTGATTTTTGAATCGGGGGTAAGTGAGAGGGGCCGCAATAAGAACCCCTTGAATGGTGATAGATACGAGTGATACAGAGTCAGCCTGCCTGCCGGTAGGCATGGCGTAAAGTGGGTACTAGACAACCACCTACAGTAAAGATTGAAACTGCTCGTCAGTTAATCCGGCATCTTTGATTATTCCTTTCAGCGTGTACGGATTAAGACGCGGATGGCGCGGTTCGGTCGTGAGATACATCAGTGAAAAGCATGTGTTTTACGCAAACGCCACTTCTACCTCTCGCATTTGTGCGCCTTCCAGTTCTTCCTCTTCCATCGCAAGATAAGTAAGAATAGCATCTTGAATATTTTCCAGCGCTTCTTCTGATGTATCTCCTTGACTATGGCACCCGGGCAATGCAGGCACATGCACATCGTAGCCGTATGCAGTTTTACGTAAAATGGTTAGATATTTCATACCGACAACATAGTAGCATATCTACAAACCTTGTCTAACGGCTTGATACTACTCAATGGTAATCCCGCACTAAATTTTGATCGTTTCTTGCGGCTATACTACACAAAAATAAAACTAAAAACCCCGCAGTTTGCAGGGCTTTAGCGTGTCCACTTTACAAGGACTTTTGTGTCGAGTTGCCACCGAGTATGGTGGCAGTATAGCAAATAAAAAAAATATGTCAAGAATTTTGTACTTAAGGTGCATGAGTTACGCACCTCAATTTTTAGGCTAAAATAAGCCATAATTTGTATATTCTATGACAAAACTATAGTTGACGACCTTCTGGAAATAAGTGTATTTTGCGCTTAAATAAAGGTTTACATCTTATTCCAGCAAATACAGTTTTGTTGTTGTTTTGCAAATTTTTGCCTTATTTAAGGCCTAAAACTTGAACCGCGTAAGTCCTGTTAAGGTGGTGGAGCTATATGTGTTCGGGAATATCAGATAATCTCGCAACCGCCTTTTCCACTTTCTTTACAATCACAAAGGTATTTGAAGAAAAAAGCATGGCCTCATCTTCCTTCTTCCATGCGTTTTGGATTTGTTTTGGCAGAGCGATAGCGCTATTTTTAATTTTTACCATTGTTTGCAACATATATATTACTGTACTGCACTATGTTTTAATATCAACTCTTGACAAATTTTTACTTATATGATATATTGCGCTGTCGCAAAAATAGAAAGGGTTATACTATAATTTTCATCTAATCCAACCCCTTTTGCTTTGCGGCGAAGGGGTTTTATATTATAATTACGGCTTTTCCCGCAGATATGAGCAGGGTTTGCGACAATTTCATGCTATTGATACAATAGTAGCTGAAACCTTTCTCCCTGCTCATGTTTGCGGGAAGAGAGTAATAATACATGCTTTTCCCGGCGCTTGCGCAAAAATGCAAAGGCGTTCGCGAAAAAGCATGATAACTATACCTATGGCAGAAACATCATCATGGAAAGCGGCGATGCTTGAAACGCTTGGAGACGCGGTCTTGGTAACAGTCGGGCTTGGGTACCTTTCCAGACGCCAACAGCAACAACAGACAGGAGTGGCTCCATCTGCGCCGAGCGCGCCGAAATCGCCGTTTGACATCGGCCCCATAGGCGGGCTCACGATGCAGGACGAGATCAACTATAATATGGTGCTCACGCGATGGCAGAGCGGACTTGATGCAGACGGAACCAAGGATTTGCAGGATATGATGGATAAAATAGGAAAATTTGGCATCGGACAGCGCAAGGCAATAAAAATGCGCATCGCCGGGCAGTTTAGCGATATTGTCAAATTGACTCTTGGGGGAAAAACAAGAACAGTTGCTTTGACACCGGCAGAAATAACAAAACTGACCAATGAAATTAAAGCGTCAATTCCGGCAGGGACGACTATTGACCAAGCAAAGCTTGATGCGGCGATTAACGCGTTAAAAATGGAACTTACAGAAACCCCTATTGAAGCCATCAACGAAGCGTTGGATAAAGTTATAGAGGACACTATGGAACCGATGCTTCGCTGGCAACAGGAAGGGAAGCTTAAAGAGAACCTCATCGCGGAAGATTTTATCCCTGAATTTGACGGCGAACAGTTTTTCCGCGACTGGATAAAAGGACAACGTGATACGATAAAAGCGCAATGGGAAGCGTGGAGGGCGGTGTATGGGGACGCGACCGGACAGCAACCTCTCACTCCGGAAGCGCAGGTCATTCAAAAAAAACTGGAGGCAACTAAGGCGGGAGCGGAGGCGGAAAATATTTTAAGGCCAATCGGGAGAGAAATAAAAAATTTGGATGCAAACATATATGATCAACTGGAGGCAGAGATTAAAAGAATCAGAGCGATTACCGACCCGGCCGCGCGTTTGCAGACAGCGCAACAATTTAAAACTGATTATGAAACACAGCATAAACAAAATGCGGAATTAGCGGGCGAAAAGCTTAGACTGCAAGAGGAGGCGAAAAGAAATAGCTATCGCGAGTTTCCAATTCATATTCGCAACCCATTTAGACGGAGGCCCTAACAAACGAGTATAGATAGCGTCCGCTCACTTAAATACGATGAGCGGATATATCTGTACTTTCTGTACAGGCGCTCAATCATGTTGATTGGGCGCGCTCTTTGAAAAAAACAATTCTCCACGCAAACGTGGAGAAGGAGGAAGTAAATGAAAGTCACATTAAAGGTTGGCCAGAGCGAGGTCAACCTATCCGGATGGAATCTCGTTTTCATGGCAATAGCAGGTTTCGGCCTGATCGCTCCAGGACCAGCGACATCGCTCTTGGCGGGGATTGAGTCCCGCCTCCGCGGAGCCGGGTCCGCGGCTACATCTTGGTTTTTTGACCCCCGCCGGAACCCGGCGGGCGGACCACCTCTTCCCTCTAGGTGGAGTGATATTCTAGGGGGGTTCGAACAGATTAGATCCAGATTATTCTGGATCTATATGATAGAAATGGCACTCCTATTTATTTTTTATGTAGGAGTATCTTTTATCCCCTATGGGGGGGGGATTGTTTGTTTGGTCATGATCCTGATGGCCCTGACCCCATGGGCCATCTTCATGTTCTTTGGTGGAGAATTTCTGCTCCCCGGTCTGGAGGCGCTAGGGCAGTTGATGCCGAGCCAAGTGCGCGCCCAGGCCGGTGGTGCGGTTGAGGCCCTAAAGCGTGGGCTAATCCGCACAATGATCCCCATCAGTATTTTATATTTGCTGTTGGGGATTATGGCGATTTTTTTGTCCCCCCCGATTATGCCACGCCCGGGGATCGGGTTCCTTGCCAGGTCCGCTGTATTTGCCCTCTTTCTCCTGGCAGGGGCCCTGTATATCATAACAGGACGGCTATTTTTTCGAACCTTCGCCGTCCTGATCGTTGGGGGGACCGTCATCACTGTGGTTGGCACCCACAGTTGGTGGCGAGCGCCAAACATGCGTGAAAAGGCCCTGGACACGGCCAATCTGAAAAAACTGTCCGATGAGGCTGGCCTCATTCATAAGTTAAATTTCAGAAAGGCATACCAGTCAATGCCTTTCTGGAAGGAGATTCAGCCGGCTCCCAACCGGATTGTCTCCTTTGAGACCCTGCCGACAGGGGTGGTGATGGAGGTGGGTGACATTTCTCCCTACCTCCCGACAGGGGTCCAGCTGTTGACAAAAACAACACGCCAGGCCGCGTTCTGGCGCGTTGATAGAACAACCGGCAACGCGGAGCTTGAGTCCCTGCCGGCCGGGACAGAGTTGGGCCTTATCTATCAAAACGCCACCATCCCAGCGGGGTTCGCTGGGACCGGGCCTATCCTAGAGGTCCGCCGGCGGGATGACCCAAGTGTCCAGGGGTTCGTCCAGGCCATTGACACGGACTACGGAGTCGTCCACCTCGCAGGGCCGGTCGCCGAGGTGTGGATGAGGTCCGACCCCCGGGTCCGGGGGTTCGTGTCCGTGGCGGACATGGACGCCAGGACCGATCCGTGGGAGGACCAGCCTGACGGCCCACCCTGGTGGCGCAGGGCGTGGGGCTATGTCGGGGGACCGAGGCCGCCGGACCCGGTGCCAACCAGACTTTACTCCCCGCCTTCGGCGACGGGGACCCGCGGTGTGCCGGCGGGAAATCAGGGCACAACCCCCTTTGTCCACGGGGGGACAATAACTATTTTAGCAGGCACCGGATCATGGCCGGTGCCGGTGGACGGATTCAGCCATGAACTCCCCGGCCTCAAGTGCCCGGCCGAGGGAGTAAAAAAATATTTTGCAATCACAGGCCCAACGGGAGTCCGCGTTCTCCCGATGTTCAAAGACGCGGCCGGGGCCCTACAGCCCTTCGGCGCTCCGTGGATTCTGACCACGGGGCACCGATACGGGGTTGTCGGCGCCTCCGGATCGGTTGGCACTATACACGTGAAAGCGTGGTAGGGGCGGTCAGCAAAAAAGCGATGCGTTTATGTGATACCTCTTGTCTATCGTATTGACGACAGGTATCCATACAGCATCGCTTTTTTTCTTTTCAGTAGGATGATCAGGATGATCACGCCACTACGCGAGAACTTATGTAAATCACATACGTTACAATCCCCCACGCAAACATCACCGCAACAAGCCCGATGCCTGCCCATATCAATATGTCGCGTCCTTTTTTGACTTTGTCCATATTGCCGGCGGCGGTAATCCAAGTGAAACCGCCATATAACATAAAGATAAGCGCAATGAGTGAGGTGAAGCCAAGTGCGACTTGGATGAGTTTCAACACGACTTTACGAAGATCAGGGGCTTCGCATTTTTCAACATCTGGTATTCCCTGTTCTGTAGTTTTCGGACATTCTGTTGCAAGACCTAAAAGTTTTGCAACTGCGTTTAGTCCAAAACGCCCGGCCTGCAACTTGATGAGTTCAGTATTTGGAGGCAGAGGCGAAACGATTGTACCTCGTTCATCTGTTGTTCCTGTTTGTTGCGTTGTTGCCTGCCCCCACGCCGCCCACGGCGCGAGGGTGAAAATGGAAATGGCGAGGGCGAGGACGATAAGCGCGGCGCCGGGGGAGGAAAATTTCACTCGCCGCTTGAGTTCTTTGTAAAAGTTTTCGCGAGTGCCTATGATAATTATTACTATCAATAAAATATCTTTTTTAATCTCATAAGCAATTCTGTATGCCACTCCTTGATGCTGAAAGGCATATTTACAATACCGTTTAAGCTCGCCTTTTAATTTGATCCCATAATGACAATCTTGTATTCGGCGAGAGTGTACAAACTTTATTTCATCTTGGACTTGCTGTGGTAATTTTTTCAAATCTTTTTTAGCAGAACTTGATAGTTTGATAAAATACATACAGATACATTATTTTTATTTTCGCTCCGCTTCTATTTCCGCAAACACATCTTCTATGTTGTGCAATTTCCCATCTTTATACTCTCTACTTGCTTCATCAGCTCGTGCATTAAAATACGCCTTACCTTCCGGGGTTTTCAACACCTCATCAAGCCAGTCCTTTTCTTTTTCATCGTCATGCTGTTGCGGAATAATATGTATAATGGGCGTATTCATTGTTATAACAAATGTTTTTTTTGGCTGAAATCCCGCCTCGCGCAATGTTTTTGCCGGTATGCGAAGCCCGAGTTTTGGATGAAAGGTGAGTGTTGTAGTCATGGTGATAAATAAATATTAAGTTTGTTGATGAAACTGTAGCGCATCACAAACGTTTATGCAAGAAACTGCCCCCGCGCCATCCCCGGCGCGAGGGTGGAAATTGAAAGAGCGAACGCGAGGACGAGAAGCGCGGCGCGGCGCGGTGGAAGAAAAAAGAAAAGTGGTTAGGAATGGCAATAGTCATAATACTATAGCAAATCAATCAACTGTTGTTTGTTGATTTCACAATCGCGCAAAATACCAAGCAAAGTGCCTTTCGGGATATCCTTGTTGTGCATGGGCACTATTGCTCTTCTTCCATCGGGATGCTTGAGCACCAAATGGCTTGTCCCATGCTGGCGATGTTCAAAAAAACCAATTTTATTTAGGGCAGAGATCAGTTGGCGAGGCGCAATGACGGGCAATTTAGGCATAGGCAAACTCACGTTCCTTTTCCTTGCAGAAATCCGCATCAGTGATAGTCTCGTAGCCATCAAATCCTCTATCATCCGGCACCGGTTCGCCATCATCCAGTAAACTCAAAACATATGCCTTTATGGCGTCTTTCAAATTTTCGCGCGTCTCTTCTATAGTAGTTCCAAACGTGTGGCACCCGGGTAAAACTGGCGCAAAGCCGTGAAATGTGTCGTTTTCATCGGGTTCTATAATAACCCGGAAGGTGTAGGTTTTCATAGTTCAAAAAATATAGACGAACTATACAATACAGTTCTCTTTCAAGCAAGGCATTGTCTGCCCCCACACCACCCCCGGCGCGAGGGTGAAAATGAAAAGAGCTAGCGCGAGAACGATAAGCGCGGCGCGGACGGAGGAAAATTTTGAATTTTTATGAGTAACTCTTGACATATAATTTATAAAACGATATGATTTTTTTAATTGATTGGATGGGATGCCGATTCACCGTATTTACTCGGTGTGTACGCATCCACGCAACATCCAGTCATTTTTTATTTTATTCTCCATTCACTTAATTTTTCACACAAAGTACGGCAGTATTTCTTCAATTGTCGCTGTCGTATCCGGGGCGCGTTTGCGCCGCAAAACGTCAAGCGCGTACGCGTGCGCGGGCGATCCTTTGCCGATACGGCGAAACTGCACTATGGTTTTATCAAAATGCGCGTTATTGCAAGAGCAATACCGAACAAGGAAACTTTTTATAAGCGACTCTTTGCCTTCATATTCTACATCAATAATAATGGAATCATAACCGCGCAATCCGCTTTTAATGAGAAGAAATATCAATAAAGCGAAAAGTTGATACACAAACACTTTATGCTTTCCTTTTTGTCTAAAAATCTTTTGCAACGTTCGCTTATCCGCGCTGGAAATGCATATACTTTTGCGATCTGTGTTTGAGAAAGCGATTACGGTGTTGCGCGCTGTATCTTCAATTTTGCCGGATTGATCAATTTCAATGCGCATGTTTATCTTGTTTTATACAATGTTTTTCCTTTTGTTACAATTTCTAAAATAAACGGATCGTCAAACGCAAGCCGACGAGAAACCTCCTCCGGCGTGTATACCAAAATATCAAGCGGCGTTTCTACTCCAAAAATAATTTTTCTTACCGCGCGTTCTCTGTCAATTCTCCGGTCGCTTGTTTCTTTGATAATAAATAAATCAACATCGCTCTCTTCTATAGGCTTGCCCCATCCGTATGAACCAAAGAGAATGATTTTAAGCGGATCAAATTCCTCTGCAATTTTATCCGTGATATTTTTTATTGTTTGTTTTGCTGTTTTAATATCTGTCATAATAATTATCCCCACACCACCCCCGGCGCGAGTGGGGAGATAGAAAGGGCGAGCGCGAGAACGATGAGCGCGGCGCGGGGAAAGATGGAATGAGAATGGCGGTGAGATGTTGGCATGTTATTTTTATTTCGGATGATGGACGATATCAAGCAGAATATAGACATCACTCTTAATAAGAAAATAGAAACGAACGTTTTTATCTACACGCGCCTGCCAAATATCATCAGTTTCATTATATTTTTTTGCATGAAGCGACGGATGTCTTAAATCTTTCAATAAAAAACTGGCTTGTTTGTAAAACTTTTTTCGTATCTCTAGAATGAAACCGGCTCATGATTTCTTAAACTGCGGGGTATAGAAAAACCTCATACTTCAAGAGATTTCTTGAGTTCAGAAATTCTTTTGAATGGCCCAAAAAGTTTACCGTCCTCTGCTTCCTGTAATGCTTTATTTAAATTTATTTCCAGTGTCTGCTCCGCGTCTTTTTTCTTTATAAAAACAACCCGCACGGTGAATCGCCGGTACGGAGGAAGCGCTTGAGGGACAAGAACTTTCCGTTTCGCGTCGTATATGGCGGTGGTGGCAAGTGTTTTCATAGCGATAATAGATGTACTATACAATACAGTTCTCTTTCAAGCAAGGCATTATCTGCCCCCACGCCACTCCCGGCGCGAGTGGGGAGATGGAAAGGGCGAGGGTGAGGATGAGTGAGAGGATGATGGAAGGCTGTGCTCGCAAGCGCTGGACGCTGTTAGAGAAAGTGTTCGTCATAATCATAAATGGCAGATTAAATCGCAAAAAAGTACGGACGCAATTCGGTTTCGGAGATATAACGCGCCGCTTGATTATAAATTGCGCGACTAGTGCCGCGATCCAACTCCTGATGGTTTGGAATAGTCAAGGTCTGTTTCGTTCCGTCAAGGACACGGCGTTGTAATTTAACGTGGCTTCCTCGTTGGTGAACAACAACAAAACTAAAAGTTGCCAAAATTTTAATGATATCGCTCCCGGATAACAATCGCATTTTAGGCATACTCGCGTAAAGGCACCTCCATATTTACAAGTATTGAGGCAAACGGAGCAACGCCAAGTTCATTAAGGTCTTCGCTTTCTAAGTGGAGCGAAACGGCTTCCTTAACATTATTCATAAGCTCATCAAGCGTTTTTGCTTGGGTAACAACAGGGACATCAATTCCTTCCGCAACATACTGAGAATCGCCTTTGTAAATATGGAAATAAAGAATATGTTTCATATAATTGAAGATTATTACCCCCATCCCACACCCGGCGCGAGGAGGTGAATAGAAAGAGCTAGCGCGAGAACGATGAGCGCGGGACGGGGAAAGGAAAATTTCACTCGTCGCTTGAGTTCTTTGTAAAAGTTTTCGCGTGTGCCTACTAAAATCAATAGTACCACCGTATTATTCTGCATAATCTCATACGCTATTCTATAGGAAACTTTATTAAAATTGAAGACATATTTTCTATATTGCCGAAACTCGCCATGCAACAATTGTCCTTGATAAGGATTGTCAACTATCAGCGGCAAAACCTTTTGCTTCAAAAACAAAACAGCCGGTTTATCCAATCTTTTTAAATCCTTCCTGATAGAGGAATGGTACTCAATTGAATACATATTATACGCCCAATTCTTGAAATAATTCTTCTATGGGGCGAGTTTTGCCCTCACGATATTCTTTTTCTGCTTCTTGAATCAGTTCTCTGAAATACTCCTTGCCTTCTTCTGTCTCCAGCGCCTCGTCAAGCCAGTCCTTTTCTTCTTCAATTTCCTCATATTGTTGCGGAATAATATTTATGATAGGCGTATTTATTTTTATCACAAATGTCTTTTTTGGCTGAAAACCGGCTTCGCGCAATATTTTTGCCGGTATGCGAATCCCGAATTTTGGATGAAAAGTAAGTGTTTGAGTCATGGGAATAAATAGTTAAGGAGGGCGAAAATGGAAAAAGCTAGCGCGAGAACATTATACCGCCATTTCTTGAATGCGGCTTTTGATTTCCGCCGCGTCAACGGCGTCTGTGGCAATCCGCTCTGCGGAGTTCACGGATTTCAGAAGGCCGATAGCGGAGTTAAGCGCATTCAAATATGAGCGATTGATTTTGTTTGACACGCGCGTATACATTGAAGCGAACTGCGCGTACGCGGCGCCGCGATCTTTCGGAGAGATCTCTCTATCAAAATAATTGTCTATATCGGCTTTGATATTTTGTTTATCGTTTTGATCCATAGTATAAAAATTGTTAAGCAATTTTTCGCGTTGCAAATTTCGCGATAATTCTTCGGAGCAATATCAATTTTGCCGGCTCGCTCTCTTGCTCTGCTTTTTGTTGCAGTGTTTGCAATATAAACTCTTTTGCCTCCTGCCC
>MHJU01000005.1 GCA_001818155.1 Candidatus Jacksonbacteria bacterium RIFCSPLOWO2_02_FULL_44_20
CGGACAAGCGTGCTGACTATTACGACAGAGCTCATAAATATCGACCCTCCTACAATTCCAGTTAGCCTTCCTTTTTCTATCCATGGCGCAAAAGTCGTTGGACAAGATGGAGGTGGAGTTGGAATTTATAAGTATAACGCATCGTTTTCCACAGAGGCTTCCGGCGCAGTTACTATTTCCCCGCTTGAATGGGATGGTTACACAATTACTTTTAATGAGAGCGTAATCGGGTTTAATCTAATTCAATACAGCCCTCCAACAAATGATCCAATTTCTATTTTGCCAAATACATCAGTTTCAATCTCATTTCTTTTTCAAGCGCCTTATGAGCAGTATTCGCTTCTTGTATCAGTGACTGATGAAACAGATTTACCTCTGACTGTGGCAAACGTGCGTCTCGTCGGAGGCGGCGGCGGTTATGATCATACGGAAATAAGTAGCGGAACCGGGCAGTCATTTTTCGCGCCTTTGGCTGAAACCGATTATAACATCAATATAACCAAAACAGGATACAACCCTATTGATCTATTGAACTTTCCAGTTAACGGAAATAATGAGGTTAAGCTACAGATGTTTCCGACATAATTATGTTTCTATGGCGCGCAGTTTTAAAAATTTACGCGACGGCTTCACTTTAGTGGAATTGCTTGTTGTCATCGGCATTATTACTGTAGTGGGAGTTTCACTTTCAACTGTGTTAACCGCAGGATTAAAACAGCAATTTTTCTTGAACGGACATAATGAAAGCGTTGAAGACGCGCGTAAGGCTATGCGAAAAATGGTCGCAGAAATTCGTGAAACCCAGGATTCTGATAACGGCGCGTACGCAGTCGCAAATGGAGATGCGTATGAGTTGATTTTTTACAGCGATATAGACACAGACATAGGGGTTGAGCGCGTCAGGTACATCTCGGACAATTCTGGTTTGAAGAAAGGAGTTGTTGAGCCAAGCGGAGCAAACCCTGTTGTTTATAATCTGGGAAGCGAGACAATCACGCTTCTCTCGCCTCATGTTGTGAATTCGGAAGATGGAATTCCTCTTTTTAAGTACTATACAAAGGACTATCCAACAGTAGCAACGCCGCTTGCAACGCCAGTTAATATTGATCAAGTCTCGCTTATTAATTTTGTTATACGCGTAAAGAGCGAAAGCGGGGGCGGATCAATCACAAGCACTCTTTCATCCTTTGTGCAACCTCGGAATCTCAAGAAGAATTTATAATGAATTGTCTATGTTAAAATTTTCGCGCGCGTTTTTAAATATACGTGGCACCACGCTTGTTATGACTCTTGTTTTTTTGAGCATTTTATCAATCATCAGCACCTCAATTGTCGGTCTTGTGATCGCGGAAAATAAATTGGCAAAATTGCGGCTTACCGAAGAATACAGTTTTCAGGTCGCAGAGTCCGGGTTACAGTACGCAAGGTGGCGCATGGCGCATGATGCAAGCGATTTTACAGGAGCAACACAGACATTGACTGATTTTGCCGGCGGGGAGGTCGGCTCGTACACTCTTACATTCACCACGCCCGCCGGAGGCGACTCAAGAATTAGCATCACATCCAAAGGCTGGTATAAAGACGCAACAAATCTGTATCGCACTGTGACGGCTAAATACGGAAAGATGGCGTTCACTTATTATTCGTTTCTGTTTGATGAAGGCGCGTGGTTTGGCATTCCTACAGTTGACGGGCGGGTGCATTCAAACGGCGGTATACGCATGGACGGAACAGTAAACTCTTTGGTTACTTCCGCTGTTTCAAGCTATACATGCACACAAGTTCATGGTTGTAACACAAATGAAACTAAAGCTGGAGTCTGGGGCGCGGGTGGAAACCAGTCCTTGTGGACATATCCAGTTGTTCCTATTGATTTTAACAGCGTTATTACTAATCTTGAAGATTTGCATGAACTTGCTGAAGATATGGGAGTCGGCCTGTTTTTGAGTAAAAATGCTACTCCAAAAGGGTACGAATTGAATTTTCTCGCGGACGGCACTGTGGAAGTGTATAAAGTTGAATCGCTTGAAAATCCTGTTTCTCATAGACGATGGGTCAATGGTCTCTGGAAAAATTATACAAACTCGCTTGATATTGATGACGCGGAGCTCTTGCAAGTATATACTCTACAACAGCCAAGCGATTTTATTTTTGCCGAATCAGACGTGTGGGTGCGCGGTACAGTTAAAGGACGCGTTACTGTCGTTGCCGCAGAAATTCCGCAAGAATCAGCTAATTATCAGGATATCGTTATTTCAGACAATGTCGTGTATAATACATATGACGGCTCTGCCGTACTTGGTCTGATCGCAAAAGGGAATGTTTTGATCGCGCTTAAAGTTCCGGATGATCTTCGCGTTGATGGTGTGTTGATGGCGCAAACCGGCATTGTCGGGCGAGATTACTACGAAAGCGGGCCGCAGACGAATCCGTATTATCTCCGCACGTCCATTACCACTTATGGCTCTATTATTAGTAAGGGGTTTTCCGATCCGCAGTTTCGCTGGATTGATCCGGATTTGAATGTGGTGAGCGGTTTTGTGACTAGTACAAACATCTACGATCCTAATATCGCGTTTAATGCCCCTCCTTATTTTCCAACAGTTGGTGTTGCCGATTTTATGGACTGGGAAGAAAAGGCAAAGGGGACATAAAACATTTTTATGTTTTTTCGCACAACCACAATTAACATTGATATCAGCGATTTTTATCTGAAAGCGGCGCGGTTAAGCGGCAGGGCTTATGACGTTAAGCTTGAGCGCGTGCGGCGCATTTCTGTGCCTGAAGAGGCGATTCAAAAAGGAAGGATCATGGATCGCGACACAGTTTCCTCGCTCCTAAAACGCCTTGTTACAGAGCTTGGCGGCGGACATGGGAGCAAAAAATTTATCAATGCTGTGCTACCGGACACAGCAACATTTATTAAGCTTATTGATGTTCCAAGCGACCCTGATATCCCGCAGTTTGTTAAAAACATTAACGATGAAATCGCGCATCATATACCGTATAATATTGATGACGTGTATCTTGATTGGCAGAAGGTCGGGAACAGCGCTGAACGAGATAGAGTGCTCGTGGGCGTCTGCCCAAAAGAGGTTGTTGATGAATATACAAGCACAATTGAGCGCGCTGGGTTGATTCCAAAGACTCTTGAAGTTGAGAGCTTATCCATTGTGCGAAGCATCTTTCAAATAAAGAAAGGGCGGCAGAAAAATTTATCCAACAGAAATGTGATTGTTCTTGATCTTGGCGCCGCGAGATCAAGCGTGATTTTTTACCAGGAACGGCCGTATAATGAAGGAGATACCATTGAATTTAGCGTGAGCCTGCCGCTTTCCGGACACGAGATAGATTCCGCGGTTGAAAAAACACTCGCTCTCACGAGAGAACAGGCAATGAAATTCAAAGTTGTTTGCGGCCTTTTGGAGAATGAACCTTGCAACGGCGCGCTTTTGAAAATAGTTGAACCGATGCTCCAAGATTTTGTCAGCCGGCTTCAGCAGACCATTGAGTTTCATACGTCTCACTTTGAGGGCACTGTCATTAACAGCATGATTTTGTGCGGCGGAGGAGCGAACTTGAAAGGTTTGCGCGAATATATTGAAAAACATATAAATATCCCGGTTGAGCTTGGAGATTCTCGCGTGAACCTGAAAAATAAAAATATCATGACCCAAACCGAGGCGCTTTCATATTGTAGCGTCATCGGGTTGGGGCTTGGAGAATTGTACCGATGATCGTGCGCTTAAATCTTCTACCAGAACTGGAACGAAAAAAACTGAAGATTGAAGAATTATACCATCTTGTGAAAAGAGAGATACTTTTTCTCTTTTTTATTACAACGCTCGTTTGCGCATCCCTGTGGTATGTATCGCGCACACTGGAGGACAATATCGCATCTGTGCGCTCATCATTAAGTTCAAACAAGGATCGCAACCAAGAACTGCTGGCAAAAGTTAATTACCTAAACAATACCGCAAAACATGTTGGTATTGTGCAGTCATTTTTTTTCCGCCATTCGGCTATAATTCTTGATTTTATAGAGCTTTCTCCGAACGGCATCAGCCTTACAAAGTTTTCTATTAACGGAGAGAATATTGAGATTGCGGGAATGTATGAGGATCGCGAGCAGTTACTGCGGTTCAGATCTAATTTGGAGAATGGATTTCTCACAGAAATTGAATTTCCAATCGCCAATTTACTGAAACAGGAAGGAGGCGAATTCACCATTCGCGGACGCATTTCGGAAGAATTGCGTAAAAAAATGCTTTTATTTTATGAAAATTAAAACTCGCTCGCGGCGGCAAGAACTCATAACTCTTATACTTGTAGCAATAGCTCTTCTTACAGGAACTGTGCTATTTTTTATCGCGCCGACTATCAAGCGCGTTAAGAGTAACTATGTGGAATTCTATAAAGAAAAAACAGAGATTGAGCGGCTTTTGACTGAAGGGTCAACAGAAGAACTGCTTGAACGGCAGGCCAAAGACTTGCGCGATGAACTGGATGAACTAGATAACGGATTTATTACAAAAGGGCGCGAAGTGGAGTTTATCACTTTTCTTGAGGGACTTGGAGAATTATATAATCTCAAACAAATGATTCAGTTGAATGAGCCGGAAGTCAATTCACAAACTGATTTTTTTCGCTCCGCTCTTTTGACCCTAAAAATTGAAGGCGATTTTCTAGATTTGTTGGGCTATTTGACAGAATTGGAGCGGAGTCCTTATTATGTGAATGTTAGTTCCATTACAATCGTAAAGGATGGATCAAGCGCTGTTTTTGCAAATGGCGCGCGATCTTTAAGCCGTGTTGTGCCGGAGAAAGAGAACAATGACGAGAATGTTGCGCTTGTTTTTGGAGAGGCGCTTTCTATGAGCATAACTGGCGAGGTATTTTGGCAACATGAACAGTAAAAAAAATACAATTATTCCATATCGCCAGGTTTTTCAGTTTGCTGGTAAAGCAATATCAGAACATATACACTACTGTAATATTATTTTTTTGATTATTGTGGCAGTGTGGCTGTATCTTTTTATTACTGATTATTATCTTGCTCCAAAAGAGGATTTTTCGTTTATTGCCTCTAAAAGTTCTGAAATTTATGATGTCGCGCTTAACGGCAAGGCATTTAACGACGCATATATGAGCTATCGCAATAAACAGACTGCCGGAGTGGCAGTGCCGTCTTTTGTTAAGAATCCGTTTTAGTTCCCTGACTGCCGTTAGGCAGGCCTGCTTGCCGGTAGGTAGGATTGCTTCATGATTTTATACAACACCCTAACGCGCGCGAAAGAAAAATTTACGCCTTTTAACAAAGACCGCGCAACACTTTACGCATGCGGTCCGACAGTGTACGACTATGCTCATATAGGCCATGTTCGGGCTTATATTTTTGTTGACGCGCTCGCTCGCGCAATTCGTTACAACGGATATGCTCTCACTCACGTTATGAACATCACTGATGTCGGCCATTTAACCGATGACGCTGATCAAGGAGAGGATAAAATTGAGCGCAAAGCCGTAGCGGAGAAGAAAACTGTGTGGGATATCGCGTATTTTTACACTGACGATTTTTTTCAAACAATGAATTCGCTCGGTATTGTACGGCCAGATATCGTCTGCAAAGCGACAGATCACATTCCAGAGATGATCGCCCTTATAAAACTTATTGAAAAAAATGGTTGCGCGTATCAGACAGGAGACGGTATATATTTTGACACCTCGCGCATATTTCATTATGGGAAACTCGCGCGGCTTGACGTTAAAAGCCTAGAAGAGGGCGCGAGAGTTGAGCCGAATCCTGAAAAACGCAATCCAACCGATTTTGCGCTCTGGAAATTTTCGCCGTTAGACGCAAATAGGCAGATGGAATGGGCGTCTCCGTGGGGTAAAGGTTTTCCAGGCTGGCATATTGAGTGCACTGCGATGGCGGTAAAGTATTTAGGCGAACAAATTGATATTCACACCGGCGGCATTGATCACATTCCAGTGCATCACACAAACGAAATCGCGCAAGCGCAAGGGGCCTTTGGGAAAGATGTCGTCCGATTTTGGCTTCACAATGAATTTATGCTTGTTGACGGACAAAAGATGAGCAAATCCAAGGGTAATTTTTATCGGCTTTCTGATATTACCGCGCGCGGAATTTCACCACTCGCATTGCGGTATTTTTTCTTGCAGGCGCACTACAGAAGTCCTGTGAACTTTACATGGGAATCGTTACGCGGTGTACAAAAAGGATTGGAGAATTTATATGAGAAAATTCGGCAAATTCAAAACTCAAAACTCAAAATACAAAACCACAACTCAAAACTCAAAATTCATTATACAACGCAATTTTTAGAAGCCATTAATGATGATTTAAATACCGCGAAAGGATTAGCGGTGTTGTGGGATATGTTAAAGGATGGAGACCTAGCCGAAGAAGAGAAATACGCGCTTGCTTTAGATTTTGATCAGGTTCTTGGGCTTGGACTTTTGGCTATATCGCCGCGCGAGAGCGTTCCACTGCCTACTCAAATAAAAAAACTCGCCAAAGAACGAGAATCAGCGCGTGCAGAGCATAATTTTGCGCGATCTGACGAACTGCGGCGCGAGTTAGAGAGTGCCGGCTACGATGTCATGGATACTAAAACTGGGCAGAAGATAGATGTGAAAAAATGCTTGTCAGGTGAGTAATCACTGTGATAGTATAGTTCAAACTTCTTTTTGGGTCGCTAGCTCAATCGGCAGAGCAACAGCCTTTTAAGCTGCTGGTTCCGGGTTCGATTCCCGGGCGACCCACCATTCTTTTTTCATGCCCAAAGAAATGATACCGCCACATAATGAAGACGCTGAAACTTCCGTGCTCGGAGGCATTCTGATTGACAAAGACGCAATTTTGAAAGTCGCGGGCATTCTTATCAGGGAAGATTTTTATAACGATCGGCACGCAATCATTTATGAGGCGATGCTGTATTTATTTGAACGGCGCGATCCAGTTGACATCGTTCATCTTGCCAATCGCCTTCATGAAACCGGTGAACTGGAGCGAGTCGGAGGGCGCGGATTTGTAGCTGAACTTTCAAATACTGTTCCGACGGCGAGCAATATCGCGGAATATGCGAAAATCGTGAAACGCAAATCAACTCTGCGTAAACTCATCAGGGCCGGGCAGAATATCTTGAACCTCGGTTTTAATGAAGCCGATGACGTTGAAAATACACTTGACGTCGCAGAGCAGGAACTTTTTTCGGTTTCCCAGGAAATGTTGCGGAAAAATTTTATTCCAATGTCGCACATTTTGCAGGAAGCATTTGAGCGCATTGATGAACTGCATCGGCAGGATGGGAAATTGCGCGGACTTACAACAGGTTTTACCGATCTTGACAGTCAGCTTGCAGGATTGCAGAAGTCAAATCTTATTATTCTTGCCGCGCGCCCTTCTGTTGGAAAGACTAGTTTAGCGCTTGATATCGCTCGTCATATTGCGGTTAACTGCAAACAGAAGGTTGGCGTTTTTTCTCTTGAAATGTCTAAAGAAGAGCTCACAGATCGGTTTTTGTGCGCGCAAGCCAGCGTGGGACTGTGGAAAATGCGCACAGGCAGGCTTTCCGAAAGCGATTTTCCGGGTATAGGAACCGCAATGGGAATTCTTTCTGAAGCAAATATTTTTATTGACGATTCTCCGACCGCAAATATAATGGAGATTCGCACAAAAGCGAGGCGGCTCGCTCTTGAAAAAGGCCTTGATTTTCTCGTAGTTGATTACTTACAGCTCATGGAAGGAAGATCGCAAGAGAATCGCGTGCAGGAAGTTTCCGAGATAAGCCGCGCGCTGAAGTCAATCGCCCGCGAGCTTGAAATTCCGGTGCTTGCGCTTTCACAGCTTTCGCGCGCGGTTGAGTCCCGCACGATCGCTGTGCCGAAACTTGCGGATCTGCGGGAGTCCGGAAGCATTGAACAGGACGCCGATGTTGTCATGTTCATTTATCGGAAATCCATGGACAAAAGCAGGGACTGTCCTCCAGAAGAGCGCAGTATAGCGGAAATTCATATTGCTAAACATCGAAACGGACCGACCGGAATCATAAAACTTTTTTTTGACGAGGATCGCGTAACTTTTCGTAATTTAGATAAATCGCATAACCAATAATTTATGTTCAACAAACTAAAACAATTCAAAGACCTGCGCGATCAGGCAAAAAAGATTCAAAAACAGATGGAGGATGAAATTTTGGAGGTGGCAAAAGACGGAATACGGATTAAAATTAACGGCGCCAATGAAATTCTGGAACTTGATATTGAAGATCGTCTTCTAAAAGAAAAGGAGAGATTGATCCTTGCAATAAAAAAAGTTTTCAAGGATGCTGTGCATGAAGTTCAGAAGAAAATGGCCAAGAGGATGATGGGGAGCGATATTAATTTTGATGCGTTAAAAAAACTTGGTTTATAATTTCTGAATTCATTTTCAAAGGTTTGATTTTCAAATGCTTCTCCCATCCACTTTTACCGATCTTATCCGGGAATTTATGCGCCTGCCAGGGGTAGGCCCAAAAACGAGCGAGCGGCTCGTTTTTTCCTTATTGCGGCGTAAAAAAGAAGATATTCACGCATTTGCGCGCGCGCTTTTTATCTTTAGCGAAAGCGTTAATTTGTGCGCCGAGTGTTTTCATTTCACAGATAAAAACGTCGGTGATTGCGCGATTTGTCGGGACTCTCGGCGAGAGAGAACCATCCTGTGTGTCATATCCGATAGTTTAGATCTTATAGCGCTTGAAAGCGCCGGCTATCGCGGGCTATATCATGTCATTGGAGGAGTTATTAATCCTCTTAAAAATATGCATCTGAAAGACTTGCGTGTTGCTGAATTAATCACGCGTCTTAAGCGATCGTTTGATTCATCCGCTCCGGTTCAAGAGATCATTCTTGGCTTTGATCCAAATTATGAGGGGGAGCTTACCGCAAGCGCTCTTCGCAGAGAGTTAAACGGCCTTCCAATAAAAATAACCCGCCTTGCGCGCGGGCTTCCGCAGGGCGGGGATTTAGATTATGCCGATGAGATTACTCTAAAAGAGGCGATTCGCGGGAGGAGGGAGTTTTAAGCAATTTTTACAATCTCTACTTTTGTGTATTCCTGCCTGTGGCCTCTGGTTTTTTTGTAACGAATTTTTGGCTTGAATTTCACGACAGTTACCTTTTTCCTTTTTCCGTGCTCAAGTATTTTTGCTGTTACAACGGCTTTTTCAATAAACGGAACGCCGATTACAATTTTTTCTCCCTTATCTTCAAAAGTAAGAAGAACCTCATTAATCTCAATTTCTTTATTTTCATTCACCGCGAGTTTTTCAACTTGGAGCGTGTCGCCTTGTTTTATGAGATATTGCTTCCCGCTTAATTGTATAATTGCATATGTCATAGACAGATATAGTATTAAAAAATCTCCTTTTCGTCAAGTTGGCAGATAAAGCGATACTGTCGTCCCCTCCCCTACCTTGCTTTTCACTTCAATTGCGCCCTTGAGTCGTAAAATGAGCGATTTTGCGTAGGCAAGCCCGATACCAAGCCCGGTCGTGTCAAATGACTGCGCATTTTTACCTCTGAAAAATTTACCAAAGAGTTTGCGCTGATCATCGGGAGATATTCCGATTCCTTCATCCGTCACGCTAATTTTTATTCCAGTCTGTTTTTTAACATCATGATTGTAATACATCTCTTCGCGCGTGAACGATGCATTTTCAAGTGTTACTCGTATAGTTTTATCATCAGGGCTGTATTTGATCGCATTGTCAATAAGAATTTCCAAAACATCTCGTAATCGTTCCGGATCTGCGATTATATGAATGCTAGGAACGAACGACTTAAATATAAGTTTAATATTTTTATTTTTCGCAATCGCGCGCATTTCGGAGATCGTGTCTTCTATAACAAGCGCAATGTCAAACCGCTCCATTTCAAATTGAAGATTGCCGCGTTCAAGCCGTGACACGTCCAAAAGGCGATCAATCATTCGCACTGTTTCCAAATTAGTTTCAAATACCTGTTCAAACGGCTCAATCAATTTTTCCGGCAAAGCTCCGTATGTTCCTTTTTGGATGAGGTGCAGTCCCCAACGTATACTCGTTACCGGAGTGCGGAGCTGGTGCGAAACAACTGTAAGAATGTCGCTTTTCATGTCGCTCACCGCTTTGACTTCATGATAAAGTTCCGCATTTTCAATAGCTACGGCAAGCGTATTTGCCATTTTCATAAGGACTTTTCGTAAATGTGAATCGTATCCTCTTTTTTTGAATCGCGATCCCAAAAAAATTATTCCCAACAAATGTCCTCTTCGTATTAAAGGAACACACAGTTCTGATTTATATAAGCGAAAAATATTCCCCCCCGAGCGTTTTACGCGCTTATACTCCGGCAGTTTCAGCAATTCTTCATCGCTCACATCTCGTTTTGTTGTGATAAGTTTGTTAAAAAATTCACGCGCTGATAAAAGGCGAATTGGAAGCCGCGCATGTTTCCCTTGTATTGTTGTTTTTAATACAACAAATAACGGTCCGCGATCATCCTGACGCATGAGCAACGTTACGGTTTTGCTGCCGATATCTTTATGTAAAACATCTGTTACGCGTTTTACGAGGATTGATAGGTCAACAAGAGAGACCAGCTCGTGTTCAAGATTTTGCAAAATTGAAGTTTCGTTGATTTTTTGGCGATAAAAAATTATATCAATAAAATGTTGCGTTTTTTCTTTGAGAAACGATAATACAAAACTCATCGCGAGGAATACAATTGTATTAAAAATAAGCAGTTCTTTATCTAATCCTTTTTGAAAGATGCTTTGAGAGAATACAAAAATCGTCGTGTATACAAGCGCAATAATAGTCGATAATGTAATATAATAAACTGTTTTGTGGGCGACAAGACTCACATCCCAAATGCGGTACTGTAAAACCGTGTAGCCGACAAGAGCTATCCAAATACCGATCGGAATAAATCCAAGCGGCTGTATCGGGAGAAGGTTGATTCCAAGCGTCGGCAGAAAATCAGTTGCTCCGAAATAAGCAAGAATAAAAGCCGCGCCTAAAAGCGATGTTACACGGTTTTCAATCGGCGATTGTTTTTCGCTTCGCCATGTGAATAAATTGTATCCAAGAAGTATCGCATACGGAAAAAAATAAACTAGGAAAAGCCAATAATATCGCCCTGCTTTTGGATAATAACCCCAAGCGTATCTATAGAGGCCATCAAGGAAAATCGTGTTATTTGTTAATAAAAGGAGTAGAAAAATAACCCCAAGCGCAAGTCCGGCATATATAAGCGGTTTTTGTTTTAATCGTTTTGTATAAAAAACGGAAAATGCGTACGTTGATAATGAGATGAAAATTACTCCAAGATAGGCGCATTTGAACCAAAATAACGCGGTTGCCGCATCATGCGAAAGATATCCGAAAGAAAAACCAAAAAGCCAGATTGCAACAGGTGTCGTTAGAAACAAAAAAGCCCGATTCACGGGCGATCGCGGATTATGAAAAAATACGAAAACTCCGAGCGCAGAGAGAGCAGAAGCAACGATAATTTGTAGCATTATGACGGCTATCATATTTTTATGGCATACAAAAAATTGTGAAGAATTATTCCGAAATCATTTTTTTCAATAACTCTTCCGCGACTTTTGGATTCGCTCTGCCTTTTGTTTTTTTCATAATCGCGCCAATCAATGGTTTGACGGCGTTTGTTTTTCCGGCGCGGAAGTCCGATACAACTTTTTGGTTTTCCGCGATCACTTTTGAAACAACTTCCGCAAGTTCGCCTTCGTCATGCGTTTGCGCGAGATTTTCCGTTTGTATAATATCTACCGGGTCCGTGCCTGTTAAGAGCATTTTTTGAAGAACTGTCTGCCCGGCGCGCGAGGAAATTTTACCTTCCAAAATCAGCGAGACGAATTCAGCAAAATTTTCCGGGCTGACGGATAGCGTTTTCCAGTCGTTCTTGACTAACGGCGCGAGATTATTGATGAGCCAATTTGCCGCGAGTTTTGCAAGACGCTGGCCCGAATTTTCTTCAGATTCTTGCTCTATTGACTCCATCCACGCAAGAAGTTCTGACATCACTTTTTCCGCGTAGTCGGCGAGCGCGTAGTCGCGGGTTAAAAGGTTTGCATCTGAAATTGAAAATTCGTACTGCTTGTGAAAGCGTTCGCGTTTTTGTTTAGGAAGTTCAGGCAAAGTTTTTTTAATTGCGCGAATGTCGGCAATTTTGAACTTGATTGGCGGAATATCAGGTTCGGGAAAATATCGGTAATCGTGAGCCGATTCTTTCTCGCGCTGTTCCTCGGTTATTCCGCGCTCGTCGTTCCACCCGCGCGTGGACTGATGAGAAGGCGCTTTCCCATCTTTCCATAATTGTTCTTGTCGCTTGATTTCGTAGTTCAGAGCTCGTTCAACTGCGCGAAATGAATTTAAATTTTTGATCTCTATTTTTGGATTGAGGACTCTGCTCCCTTCTTTTTTCAGTGATATATTTGCGTCGCAACGCAAGTGCCCTTTTTCCATGTCGGCCTCCGAGACTTGAAGCGAGCGCATAATCGCGCGCAATTCACGAAGCGTATTCCCGGCAGTTTCAGGGCTTTCAATATCCGGTTCTGTAACGATTTCCATGAGAGGAGTCCCGGCTCGGTTAAAGTCAATAATTGTGCATCCCTGCACTTTGGAATGCAGAAGTTTTGCCGCGTCCTCTTCTAAATGCAAGCGATTGATTCTGATTTTTTTGTCTTCTATAAATAAAAAACCATTTTTTCCGAATGGCTCGTCATATTGCGATATTTGATAACCCTTTGGCAGATCCGGATAAAAATAGTGTTTTCTATCAAACTTTGACTCAAGTGGAATCTCGCATGAGAGAGCCAGCGCGGAGAAGATTGCCCATTCAATTGCAGTTTTATTTGGAACCGGCAGAGTTCCCGGGTGACCCAGGCAAACTGGGCACACGGTTGTATTGATTGGCTTTTCTTCGCCAGAGTTATCGCACGCGCAAAACATTTTTGAGTTTGTTTTAAGCTGGACGTGAATTTCCAATCCTATTACCGGTTTTAAGTTCATGGTTTTCTAAAAGTTCTTCGGATTCTGCGCGCGTATTTTGAAACAGGCTAGTCGTGGCTATCACAAGATACGGCAATCCGAGATATGCATAGATGCTTACAATAAGATCTTTCCACCATGGCGATAACGATTCAGCAAGTTCAGGGTTGAATAAGATGTCGGTTTGATGGGTGATTACAGCGATAATAAGCGTCGTTAGGATAGCTACAACGAGAGATATCATTATCGTAACAAGTAAAATACATATCAAGAGTAGCGATGTTTTTAGAGGGTGGTGAAGAAATAGCGTTACGCTTCCTTTGATGCTTTTAATCGGCCCTTGTTTTTCAATGACGAAAATGTAACTTGCAAACAATGAAAGCAGAGTTACCGCGATAATCCATGACGCGCTTATAATTGAGAGGAAAGTGAGCGAGTATGCATTTTCAATTTTTTGTCCGATAATCGCCAAAAATGCCGGAACGCTGAACGTAATCAGCGATACAATAATAAAAAGCGCGAGAAACGGAATAGATCGCGAGAATGCGTCGCGAAAGACGATCCTCGCTCGCACCGGATTTAGAGATTCCATCGCGGCGCTTGCTGTTATGAGAGAAAGTAAAACAAATAAGGTAACTATGTTTAATATGACGCCGAAAATAGTTGTGAAGACCGGCGCGAGTTCGCCAAAATTTGCGTAGCGGCCGATGATGTGAAGAAGAATCGTCGGAATCACTACAGGAGAGAGAAGTGTAAGGTAGAGAGAAAAACGGCGGATATAGATACGAAAGGCGTTGCGAATTATGTGTGTCATAATTAAAAATTCAAAATGTTTATGGATTTCATGCTGTAGTTTTGAGTTTCATTAACACGCGCTTCCAAATCGCTTCAGCTATCTCCTTTTTTCTCTTAATTTTGTTACCTCTATTGCATTTAATGATGCGCCACTTCTCTTTTCGCGCTAGTTCCAGTCCGTATCGCGCCGCACTTTTTAAGTGTTCGCGATCTTTTTCGTGGATATCTTTTTTCTTTCCTCGTTTTGTAATTAAAGCATAGGCAAGCGCGTGTGGCAAGGAAAGGTAAAGCACAAGATTTGGCCGCGTGATGTTAAGAACATCGTACTCCATTTTTTCAAGCCAAGATGTAAACACGGCTCTTTGATTGTAAGGGAGCTTGCTTCCCTGATGAATCAAATTTGATGTGGTATAACGGTTTGCAATGATTATTTTTTTCTGCTCCATCCATTTTATAAGCGTCGCTTTCATCTCAAACCGATCAAGCGCGTATAAAATAGAAGCAAGATGAGGGTCAACCTCGTTTATTCCGCCGAATTCTCCATTTAAGAAGCGTCTGACAATCGCGCCGAAAAATGTGCGATCGTACCCTGGAAAATCCAGTTCTGCAACTTTATACCCTTCTTTTTTCAAGCGCTGTACCAGAAGTTTTTGTTGCGTTGTTTTTCCGGCGCCGTCTATGCCGTCAAGAACTATGAGCATAAATATTTTTACCCCGTGCTCCCGAATCCCCCTCGTGAATTGGGAGCAATTTCGTTAACCTCCTCAAATTCCGCAAGAGCGATTTTTACAAGCACTGCTTGAGCGAGTCGCGTGCCGCGCTCTATTGTAACCGGCTTGTCGGTAAAGTTGTAGAGTTGCAGAATCAATTCATCTTCCGGCCCGCAAAAATCCTGATCTATAATGCCTATGCCTTGTGGTATTGAAAGTCCGTACTTTCGCGGAGTTGAAGATCTTGGGACAACCATAAACATATATCCTGGCGGTGTTTCAATGATAACGTTTCCAGCAATTCGCGCGATTTCTTTTGGCGCTACTACGGCGTCTTCGCGCGCATAAAGATCAAACGCAACCGCGCCTTTTGTCTGATATTCCGGAATCGGCAGAGTTTTATCTATGCGGATAATTTTTACTCGCGTGCGCTCATTCATAGTAGTGAAGTTAATTCTAAGAGTGTGTCAAATAAAAAGTCCGGGTTTTCCGCCGCTAGTTGCTCTTTGGAATGATAGCCGCTTCCGATGCCCGCCGATCGGATGCCCGCCGCTCGCGCCGCACGTATATCGTGTATCGTGTCGCCGCAATACAACGCGTGTTTATTTTGAGTTTGGAAATGGGTTAGAATGTTTTGCAAATCCGTTTCTTTATTGCGCGATCCGCCGCGGATATGGGTTATGTATTGGTCAATGCCATACTCCTGCGCTTCTCGTTCTACAAATTTTTCTGGATGGCTTGAGAGTATCGCGATTTTTTTGTCGTTTGCTGTAAGTTGTCCAAAGACACTAGGCGCGTCAGCGTATATGGTTGGCTTGTTACCGTTTTTCACCGCTTCGTTGAAGTATTTCCTGAAGAGCTTTAGTAGTAAGTCCGCATCTTCGCTGATGTCGTTTTTGCGGTAGTATTCTAGGGCAGTCATCGTCGCGCTTTTCAAAAATTCATCAAATACAGGCATTATTTTGCCGAATTGTTTAAGCACGCGCGCGGTCGTCTCGTATACAGGTTTTCTGTCGTCCGAGATCACCCCGCTCCAGTCAAAGATAAAGAGATTGATGGGTGCTTGATACCATCGTTTACCACTCAACACTCCCCTCTCTTGAAACATCTCTCTAGCTCTTTTCACTAGATATATTTTTGTGATTCCAGCAGAGCGCACTTTGTCCCAGCAGGATTCGCACGCCCACCAGTGTCCGAATATATACATTTCTCCGTTTTCGGTATCAACCCCGGCAAGCCGAGCGTTTCGGAGAGCATCCGCTTCGGTGTGATTTTCTTCTATGCACTCTGGGCACAGATTGTAGCCAATGCCGGAAGGGATATTTTGGATCGCGCGAGGACAAGGAGATGAAACCCGATCTCTCGCATTATGTCCGCGCGCAATTACCGTCTCTTTGTTTACGATCACTGCTCCGATTTGCCGTGATCCGCATCCTGATTTGTACGCTTCTGCCCGCGCTTCTTGCATGAATGGGTGGGATGCTGGAGCATACTCATATTTATTATTATGTTTCAAGGTTTCCATATTTTTCTTTTAACTCTTCTAACTTTCCCTCCCGAATCAGCCGTATCTCATCCACGTTGTCCGAGCGCGCCTCCAAACTGTATGGAGTAGAGGCTGTATATTTTGCGTCCGCAACACCGTGTTTTCTGGTTTCTTCAGGAGGCACAGGGCTTGAAAGCGTATGAATGACAAGCTGGCAAATCCTCTCGCCAGGGTACAACCGGATAATCTGTCCGTTTGTGTTATTTACAATCGGGATCATCAGATACCCCGAGTACCCGACATCAATAATGCCGCTTTCAATGATGAGCCCTCGGCGGATGATTGTGCTACGCGCGTACATCACAGCCATGAGCTTGTCTGATTTGATTGCGATTTTTTCGTACGTTGAGGCGATCACAAATTCAGACGGCAAAATCTCAAGATATTGCCCGGGCTTTATATTTAAAAGTTTGAAATTCTCTTTTTTGTTTTCGTAATCCATATAATCCACAGTAAGGGCAACGCGCCCTTTTTCGTTATACTCGGAGTTTTTGGAAATATAAAACATTGTTCCGAGCCGCAGATCAATGGAATTCGGCTGAACTTGATACTGGTCAAGCCGCGGCGTAAAGGAGAGATGTCCTTCGCGAATTGCTTTGACGATGTCGGTTTTTGAAAGAGTGGACATAAAAAATTAAAAATTCAAAAGTCAAAATGCAAAATTATTTTACAGCACAATTTTTAATCCTTTAAGCGCAGGCATTGGAGCATAGCGCGATTCAAACTGTCCTGTAATTTCTGAAACAAGCGTTTCGTCGCCCTGTTCAGCGCGGTCAAAGTAGTCGGGTTGAGCCGTAAAGTAGATGGGGCCGTGATCGTTTGTGCGATTAATAAGCTCCCATGCTGTGTCATAGTGAATGTCGTAAATGTGGGCGTTTGAGATAGAATGCGTAAGTTTTCCAGTGGCTACTCCGAGCTTTCCGGCAAGAATGCACAAAAGCAGATAAAATCCGGCAACGTCGTGCGGACAGCCGAGAATCATGTCGTTGCTCCGCACGATATTGTGAATGTGCAGTTTGTTGTTAATGATATTTGCAGTAAACGTGTACGGGCAAGGGACGTTTTTTTTAGTCGTGCCGCTTTCCCCAAGTCCGTCGTCTCCCGGATCCCACGTTACAACAACAGCGTGGCGCGAGCCGGGATTTTCTTTAAGATGCGTAATAAGCTCGCCCAACTGATCCCTGCCGAAGTGATGTCGCCAGCGGTATCCGTAGGCGGCCGTGACAGTACCGTCTTTTTCAGTAAAATCTTTCCAGATGTTGGTAAATTTGTTGACAAAATCATCAGGGTTGCGGCTTCCTGTTATAAACCATATCATTTCAGCAACAAAAAGAGTAATGGGAATTTTCCGGAGCGTCAAGAGCGGGTAGCCGTAGTCAAGTTCAAAGTTTACACCCGGCAATACTTTGAGCCTATGCCCCGTCCGCTCGTTATATTCGTCCGAGCCTGTGTTCATTATGCGACGCAGGATTTCCTGATATTGACGGTCAAATTGGGTCATTTTTGATTTTTTTAGCCTTGATACACTATCTTGCCGTTTGATTTTGCCCATTCTTCGGAAAAACCAACGTGCGATATCACGTTACTGCTTCTATCAAGCTGACGTTCGGTTTCTTTCAATAGAATACCGGGCTGAATTTCATAAATGACCTTAATTTTCAATGGATTTGCCTTGTAAAATATCGCCAAGTAAATCATCTTATTACGAGTTATACGATACAAAGATTCAGCCCTTTTGTCTGTCGGCGACTTAAACATTCGGTCCAGTTGCCCGGTTCCTCCTTCGTAACAAGATAGATATTCGTACTTCATTGACGGGTCGTTTTTATCACGAGCGTCCGCATCTCTTTTTGAAGCTATCAATTCGTGTCCAAGAGTTTCTGAAATTATCATCTCTTTAACTAACCCGGGTTGCAAAATGTTAGGAATACCGATACTTAATGCTAACTCCTGCGCTTTAACCACAAGCTCAATGATTCTAGAAATTATTTTTTGCACCATATTTATACAAATAGTTTACTCTCTTGTTTTAATTTGATTTCTTTTATCCTTTTATTGCAGATTTCAACAAAAGCAGAGTTAATTTCAAATCCTATAAAATTTCGTTTTAGTTCTTTGCAAACCGCAAATGTGGTTCCAACTCCGGCAAATGGATCTAATACCAAATCTCCTTCATTAGAACTGGCTTTTACAATTCTTTCTATCAGCTTAATTGGCTTTTGTATAGTATTCAAAAGTTCCCTGCTTATTAATTCTTTGGATTTGTATGTAAGTTGTTTAATGTCGCCCCACACGTCGCCGGGATTCTTGCCGTTGCCGTTAAATTTCGTTTTGTGAAATTTACCATTCATAACCGACGGCACATTTTCACATCTTTTTCTATGCTCCAACTCAACCAACTGCGGGACGCGGATATGGTTTAAGTTAAATACTTTAGTAGTTTTTCCTTTAGTGAAGTAGGCGATTATATCATAGTTATTTGTATAGTTAGTTCTTCCTTGGGCCAGTCTGCTTGGCTGATACCATACAATTTTCGCATTTAAGTTCAGATATGGGCGATAATCAATAAAGTCAATACAATCAGGTTTCCCGAATAGATATAACGAGCCGCCTTTCTTTAATATCCTTGAGAATAATTTTATTAGATTTAAATTATATTCCTGTATATTTTTTATTTTATCCCAATCGTTTTCAGTTACTCCGAACGGGCCATCGCATACGATTAAATTTATTGATTCGTCATCAATTTGTTTTATGAGTTCAAAACAGTCGCCTTGATAAACTTTGTTTATTTTCATCTTTTTCTATAGCACTTTATATTTCACCAGCACCTCGTCATCTCCCAACCGTTTAACCTCGGTGAGTTTCAGCGTTTCGGCATTCAGTTCAACATCATTGCCAAATATACTTACTCCGCGGCCGAAAATTTTTGGCGCTATCGTGAAATATAGTTCGTCAACTAGTTTCTCGCGGAGAAAGAGCGCATAAATTTCCGCGCCTCCTCCGATAACCGCTCGTTTGAAACCGCGCTCGCTTAATTCTTTTAAAATACCGCGCGGCGCGGTATTTTTGAACTCCAAAACATTCGGGACTTCGCGCTCTTTGTAAAGATGCGGACTTCGCGTCATAACAAGAGTGAGGCGATTTTTGAGCGGTTTCGGGAGCGCCTGATAAGTATGCGATCCGACAATCACAACCCCGGCTTTTTCGGTTTGCTCCTTAAAAAAGCGCTTGTCAGCGCTTGATGTCCAATCTACATTGTGGAGAGCGTGTTTTGCTATTTTTCCGTCAAGAGTTATAGCGGCTATCAGTATTGTTTGCATATAGATAAATGGCGCGCGCTTGGCGTACTTGCAGAGTATATTTCAATACGGCTTTAATTTGATCTTTAGTTATCCGCAATGTTTGCGCGATTTCTTCAATCGTCGCGCCATCGGCAAGTTTATCAATGACGATATCAGTTGTTACATAGGTGCCTTTTATCGTCGGTTTTCCAGTTTGTTCGTCAGTGATAATTTCGTTTAATGATTGCATTGGTTATACCTGCGATAGAGTGCATGCGTATGGCGAGAAGCACCATTATACACACGCCAGCTCGCAGATTAAATCGTCATAATCTCCTCTTCTTTACGCTTCCCCAGTTCGTCAATTTTTTCCGTATACTCGCGCGTAGTTTCGTTAAGTTTTTCTATTTCCGCAAACTTATGGTCCTCGCGAATTTCCTTATTTTTTTCTCTTGTTTCAATATCTTTTTTTGCCTCGTCGCGGATTTTGCGGATTTTGATGCGCTCTTCTTCAAGCATAGTATGCAGTTTTTTCACGATTCTATGCCGCGATTCTTCTGTTAATTCCGGAAGTTGTATCCGCAAAATATTTGTTTCCACAATTGGGTTGAACTCAAGCGCGGACTTGATAAGCCCTTTTTCTATATCTTTAATGATGCTTTTGTCCCATGGCTTGATGACGATCGTCCTTGGCTCGGGCGCGCTGATTGACGCAAGTTCTTTTAGATGCATCCGCGATCCGCCGTATACTTCAATTGTTATATCTTGAACAAGCGAGGGCGTTGCGCGCGATGTGCGGAGTTTTGAAAGTTCGGTTTTGAGTTGATCTATGATTTGGTTAAAATGCGATTCGTATTGGGTTATCATATAGAAATGTAAATTTTTTATTTTTAATTCTTCCCCACTCCTATGTATACAATATTTCCATCTAAATCATCAACAAGTATTTCAACAGGCTCGCCTTCAGTATACAAAGGCAGGGCGCTCCATGATTCTCCATTATTGACGCTTTTAAAGAGAGATTCTTTGGTCCCATAGTATAGCTCTTGTTCGCGCAAAGGGTTGAAGCCTATAGCGGTTACTGTTCCAGCACCAGAGCTTGAGAGAAGCGTTGGCGCGGTCCATGTTCCGCCGCTATCTTGAGAAATCAAAAGTCCGGCAGAGCTTGCAAGAAATAGGTGCGAGGGATTTTGTTGATTTATTTTGAACTGATGCACACGTTCGCTTCCTTTGAATGATTTTAATGCGTGGAGGATGTTCCAATTCACTCCCATGTCCTCGCTTTGGAAAACTCCCTCATATTCTGTTGCGATGTACATTTCATTTGGATTTTTTGAATTAATTATAAGATCCTTAATCGTTTTGACGCGTATTTTTTTCATCAATCTCCATGAAGCGCCATTGTCCTCGCTTCCAAACAATGATCCGTTTCGCGTTACGGCAAAAATGCGCGCAGAGAGAGAAGGATGAACTGCAATTGCCGCTATAAGATCGCCGCCAGTTTCAACAGGAATTGAATTCCAGACTGTTCCTCCGTCTCTGCTTTGTAAAATTTTCGCGCCTTTGGCAAGATAGATTGTTCCGCGTTTTTCAGGATCAAGCGCAAATGCGTCAGCTTCCCCTTCAACAAGATTTTCCACGCTTTCACCTCCATTATAACTCACCCATAACCCTTTATTTTTTGAAAGCAGGTAAAGAGTGAGAGTGTCTTGCGGGTCAAATTGCAATCTTGAAATATTGAGATTGTCAACAGTTTCTTTTTCCGTTACGCGTCCTTTGAAAATAAATGATTTTCCTTTGTCCACTGATTTAAATATGCCAATTCTTCTGTCGCGCTGAATATTCGCTGGCGTGTTTGAAGCGCGCGGTTCTCCTATTCTGATGCCGAAAGCCGTGCAACCGCTTGTTAATATCCAAATTGCGATAAAGACGGCGCATCTTTTGATGAAAGTTTTAATAAAATCGTGCTCCATAAAAGTTCCTCATTCACATTATGCCGTATGTCAGAGGTCATTGCAAGGAGTTCATTTAATGCGCCAGTAACAGCCGAAAGCCTGATTTTTTTCCCAAGGTCATATAATTCGCGCGCGAGATACCTGTGAATAACATATTTTTTCCCTCCGATCTTATAGAGCAAAATGTCGCGTAAAAGACTGGCTGTGTACTCTCTAGTTTTTTCTCCCAATCGCTCTATTGTTTTTGGAGTAAGGACGATTTGCTCGTGAAGAGGAGACGTAAGCAATTTCAAAATTTCCCGTTCGTCCTTTGCTCTTTCATGAATTATTTCCGGCGTAAGCGAGAGAGCCAAAGCGATTTTTCCAGTTGTAATACGAGCTATGAACTCCTTTTGTTCGCTAGAATAGGTTTCTGGAAGCGCTTTTATGATTTCCGCGCGCGATACGTTGGAAAAAGTAATAAGTTCGGTTCTAGATATGATTGTTTTTGCAATACCAGTTAGAACGTTCGCGATCAGAATAAATACAGTTTTTCCGTGCGGTTCCTCAAGCGTTTTCAAGATAGCATTTGCCGCCTCGGGCCCGAGCGCCTCTATTGGATCAATTATGACGATTTTATAAGAATTGTGGAGCGACGTGTGCGACAGAGCGAGTTTCAAAGTTCGTATTTCATCAATGCTGATGAGTGAAGTATGTGAACCAGCTTGTATATTATGAAAGTCTGGATAGATGCCTTTTTCAATTTCTACGCACGCGCGGCACATTTCGCATGGCGCTCCGCAAGATTTTTCGCATACTAACATTTTTCCAAACCAACGCGCGACAGTTGATTTTCCAACATGCTCCGGACCATAGAAGAGGTAGGCGTGAGAAACAGTCTTCGCAGACGATGTTTTAGAAAGATAAGCGAGGATTTTTTTATGGCCAACGATTTTCATTCTTTACTTAGTAGTTAAGATAGATCTCTTATACGCGTCTAAATTATCAAGCGCTATGCCTGTTCCGCGCGCAACGCATAGAAGCGCGTCGTCTGCGATATATGCCTCAACTCCAGTTGTTTGTGTGATTAGTTTATCAAGATTCCGGAGAAGCGATGTTCCTCCTGAAAGAACCATTCCCTTGTCCATCACGTCTGCTGAAAGTTCCGGAGGCGTGTTAAACAAAACGCTTTTTACCGCATTTATGATACCTTTTAACGGTTCTTGCATAGCTTCAGTTGTGTCGTTGGAGTTGATTTCAATAATTCGCGGGAGCCCGGTTAACATATCTCGCCCCATTACCTCCATTTTGATGGGTTCTTTTAAGTAGAGCGCCGAGCCGATTTTAATTTTTGCGGTTTCGGCAGTGCGTTCGCCAATTGCAAGGTTGTACTTTCGTTTGATATATTCGCCCAGCGCTTCGTCAAGTTTATTTCCGCCTATTCTGACCGATGTGTTTGTAACAATGCCGCCAAGCGAAATCACAGCTATTTCAGAGGTTCCGCCTCCGATGTCTATAATCATATGTCCTGAAGCTGATCCGATCGGAATGTTCGCGCCGATCGCGGCCGCAATAGGCTCTTTAATAATATATGCGGCTTTGGCGCCCGCCGCGAGCGTCGCGTCAATCACAGCGCGTCTCTCGGTTGATGTAATACCGGCGGGAACAGCGATCATCACCTCCGGACGGAAAATTCTGAAACCGCCAAGCGCTTTGCCTATAAAATATCGGAGCATTGCCTCGGTGGTTTTATAGTCCGCGATCACTCCGTCTTTTAGCGGTTTTTTTGCGATGATCGTATCCGGAGTCCGCCCGAGCATTTCTTTTGCTTCGTTTCCAACCGCCAGTACCTCGTTATTTTTTGTGATCGCGACAACAGACGGCTCATTAATAACAATGCCCCGCTTTGGAATATACACAAGCGTGTATGTTGTACCAAGGTCAATACCGATTTTTTTTATAAATAATGGCATGAATTAGCGCGATTTCCACTTTTTTATATACTTCAGATGCGATGCTATATGTACTCTCGTCGTCTTATCAAATAAACTTTTCCACCATTTTTTCTGCGCCGAGAGGCGTTTGTGGTAATGAATCATAGCGACATTCGGGTAGTACCACACTTCGTAACCTGCGCCCCAAGTTTTACGGCACAAATCAATGTCTTCGCAGTACATAAAGTATCGTTCATCAAATCCTTCTATATCAGTCCATACATTTTTTTTAATCATGAAACACGCGCCTGCTAGCCAGTCAACTTTTTTAGGATGTCGTTTGTCGTAGTCGTTTATATCATATCTTAGAAGCTCGCGTCTGCCCAATAGAGTTCTTCCAAGTTTTGTCCGGCGATAAATTGGAGTTAGAAGTCTCGGCCATGCGCGGCACGATGGCTGAATGCTTAAGTCCGGATAAATAAGTTTTGGTCCAACAATTCCGTAGGCAGTGTTTTCAGTTAAAAAACGATACAAAGGAGTGATTGCGTCTTCCAAAAGCACGATGTCGGAATTGACGATCATAAAGACTTCTCCTTGAGCAGATTTTAGTCCAATATTGTGCCCGGCTCCAAATCCGACATTTTTTCCGCGAATAAGCCGCACTGTTTCATACTTTGGCAGAATTTCACGTTCAATTAAGTCCGCGCTCCCATCACGCGAGCCGTTGTCGGTGATGATGATTTCATAGGAAAGCGAACTTTGTAATGAGCTCGCGCTTTTTACAAATTGCTTTACGAGATTTTTAGTATTGTAGTTGACGAGTGAAATGGATAGGTCCATTGAGCAGTCTATTTACGAGCGTCACCGCAACCATTTTTCTATGTTTTTCCAGCCGTCTTTTCCGGATTGTTTTTTAATAAAAAGGCGTTTTTTTAGCATCTTCCGAAGATTTTTCGCGAAATCCGGCAATGCGCGAAGCGTTCGTGGTTCAAAAAACAGAACATAGAAAAATTTTGCAAGTTCGTATGGAATAATACGATGAGCGTGGCGGATGAAGATCGGAAACTGAAGATTTTTAATTAGAAAATATAAATGGTTGCGGTAGGAGTAAAAATTTACAAACGATGATTTTTTGCGCCGGTTTGGAATCGTTCCCATTTTTGCGGCCGCGGTCCGGTCGTGCCATGCGATAGCTCCTGGCACAAGATATGCGCTCCAGCCCAAAAGCCGCAGACGATACGCAAGATCAACATCTTCTTTATAGATGAAAAAATCAGTGTCAAAGTATTCGTAAACCGTCGCTTGACGATTCTCGCCATAGAGTTTGCTTGATTCCTGAAACATCGGCGTTTTCACTACTTCAAGCGCGCTTCTTCTGTACATTGGAAGCGCTCCTGAAACGCCAAAAACCTCTCTAGGCTCTTTAATATCTTCATAATCACGCCATTCAACCACTTTATGGGAATTGGTGAGTACCAGTCCAAGAGTGTCAATGCTATCAGTTTTGCAATTGGTGGTCAAATCCCAGCGAAAAATCATTCCGCTTGCCGCGGCCGCATCTTTACGCGCGTCCAAAAAGTTCGTTAACTCTTCTAAATAGCGATCGCCTAGAATCACATCCTGATTCATCATAAAAACGTAGTCGCTTCTACTCCAGTGGATGGCATGGTTATGCGCCGGCGCAAAGCCGTCGTTCTTGCGATTTTTTATAAGTGTTGTAACAGATGAGAGTTCTTTATGAGACGGATCTTCTAAAAATTGTTCAATGAAGGCAATGCTTTCATCATGCGAATGATTGTCAATAATCAACACTGAAAAATCTCTAAACGTCTGGTTCGCAATTGAGGAAAGAGCAAACGGCAGATATTTTTCCCCGTTATAGACGATGAGGTTTATGGATACTCTGGGCATATATGATTGCCTGCCTGACGGTAGGCAGGTTATGACTTTTTTGTCTGTGATGAGCGAAACATCGCATCTGATAGAAGAAGATACCCGATTCCGAGCGGATGATTTAGAAACGGCGTGAAAAAGTGGACAACGACAAGCGCGATGATACCGGCTGTTAATCCGATGGACATATTCCATCCGCGTTTAACAATATCAAAAATCAGCGCGAGATAGGCAATCATCCCAAGAAAGCCAAGTTTATACCACACATCCAGCCAGCCCCATTCAAACGCAAATGTAGTGTAGTAGGGGTTGTTTGGATGCGCGGCAAGATAGCGCGGGTCAGTTGTTTTATACGTAACAGTTGCGCCAAACCCGGAGCCAAGGAGCGAGTGGCGTTGTATCGCTTCTTTTAGCGGTGAAAGCAGAGCTTTGCGGCTCCGGACTGCCGATTCTTCAGTTTCTGTCGCCCGATCCGGCAGTGATGCAATCGCTTTGAGCCCTGGAATTTTTCCGATCGGAATAATAAGTATGACAGCAATTAAAGTTACGCTTGTTATAAGGCATAGCGCAAGAATGAAAGCACGATGCAAAGTTTTCTTAATCAGTGCGTGAAAATGGGTTAGATATAGATATGTAAACCATATAAACCCTATAACTCCGCCAACCCAGAATGATCGCGAGAGATTAACAAGTAGTATTGTGATTATTGCGACGCATAGAAGCCAAATTTTCACGGCGTCCTTTTTTTCTTGTTTGTTTTCTAGAAAATGCGCTATGAAGACAAAAAAACCGGTAAGCGCCCATATCCCGCTTTGCATAAATACGCGATAAAAATTGTATTTATACAAACCAACCTCAATGATGCGCTGATCGCGGAACCAGCCGTATACCGGAACCAGCATTCGCCAGAAAATATCAATATGGCTGTAGAAAAAAAGCAGGAGCGTTACCGCGATGAATTGCCACACAAGCGCCGCGGCCCAGATGGTGAATAAAAAAGTAGTTTGTAGCTTATTTTTGAAAGCCGTTATGAATACAGGAAGAAGCAGAAAAAAGAGATAGCCGTTGAAATCTTGATAGAGAAATGAGCGGTTATTATGAGAGAGAAACGCATTTATAATTCCCCATGCAATAACTAATCCAAATACAATATAGAATTTATAATTCTTCAACAATAATTTGACATTTGGTATCTTTAATGCCCAAACACCGAGTAAAACAGAAAACAATCCAATCCTAAGAGAAAGCCGGAACCCGCTGACATATACATCAAACAAGTGTCCTTGCGAAGAGATCATAAGTTCCGCAAGGAGGATATAGACGCCCCATAAAAGATGCCGCCATGCGATAAGCGCGGCAGACGCGAGAATTAAAATAAAACCTAACCAATTTACGATCGGAGATGAAAACGCAAAAAATGAGAGGAGATTTATAGATGCGATAATGAAGAGAGTTTTAGAAAATAGCGATCTGTTGAACATCATTATCAGCGATATTAGAACAGCAAGCCAACTTGCAAGCGTAATTACACAGTATGCAATTATTGAGTTGTGCTTTTTGAAATAGTTGCGCAAACTGCGATTCCACATTTCCTGTTTTGCAAAAGGCATTACTTGTTTGAAACTTTGTCCGTAATGATGGATTACGTTTGCTAGAGGAGCATACCATATTTCATAACCCCGATCTCGCGCGCGGAGGCAAAAGTCAACCTCTTCAAACCAGTTCCAAAAATTGCGTTCGTCGAGCTCGCCAAGATTTTCAATCACAGAACGTCGTATCATAAAAAACGCGCCCATTACCTGATCAACTTTGGATTCTTTTCTGTAATCAAAATCATGCGCCAAGTAACTGGACAGAAGTTTTGGGAATAAATGATGCAGTTTCAGAAGAATAATGGTCTGATCAAGGAGCCGAGGGAAACGCCGCACCGAATTTTGATGTGAGAGATCGGTGTTTAATAAGTGACACCCTGCAATGCCGCATTCTCTCTTTTCGTCCATCCACTTTGTCATCAGCGAAAGAGCATCGTTTGTAAGTTCAGTATCCGGATTTAGGAGAAGCACATATCTTCCGCCCGCCCTTTTAATTCCTTGATTATTCGCGCCGGCAAATCCGCGATTCACGACGTTTGCAATACAGGTAAGGCCTGGAAATTCAAGCCGTATCATCTCTACAGCGCCGTCATGCGATCCGTTGTCAATAACAAAAATCTCGAAGGAGATCCCTCGAGTGTGTTTGTAAATGGACTGCAGGCATTTTTGCAACAAATCGCGAGTGTTCCAACTGACGATGATGATTGATACATCCATCATATTATACGTCCAAATTTTTGACGTCTTTCGCGTGTGTTTGAATAAATTTTTTTCGCGGCGCAACCTCGCTTCCCATTAAGATATCAAAAATGTTATCAGCTTCTTCAGCGTCCTCAATCATTACCCGTTTCAAAATGCGGTTTTCCGGATTAAGCGTTGTGTCCCAAAGTTGATCCGGGTTCATTTCTCCCAAACCCTTGTATCGCTGAATTGTAACTTCGCTCCCGAATGTTTTAAGCATTTGCGCGAGTTCGGAATCGTTATAAACCCAGTGGGCTTGTTTTCCTTTTTCAACGCGATATAACGGCGGCTGGGCGATGTACACGTATCCGCCTTCAATCATCGGCTTAAAGTAACGATAAAAGAGCGTCAGGATGAGCGTGCGTATATGCGCGCCGTCAACATCAGCGTCTGTCATAATCACCACTTTGTGATAGCGCAATTTTAGAACGTCCAATTGATCGCCGATATTTGCGCCAAGAGCGATCACAAGGGATTTCAGTTCTTTGTTCCCGAGCAGTTTGTCGAGCCGAGCGCGTTCAACATTCAGAATTTTTCCGCGCAATGGGAGTACTGCCTGAAAATGCCGATCTCTCCCCTGCTTTGTTGATCCGCCGGCGGAATCTCCCTCAACTATATAAAGCTCTGATTCTGACGGATGTTTTGAAATGCAATCCGCGAGTTTCCCCGGAAGCCCAAATCCTTCAAGCGCGCCTTTTCTTATAACAGCCTCCCGCGCGGCTTTTGCGGCATTACGGGCTCTTTGAGAGAGAACGCATTGTGAAACAATTTGCTGGGCATCAGCCGGATGCTCTTCAAGCCATGCGGTAAGCCCTTCGGTGCAAATTTGTTCAACAACTCCACGCACCTCGGCATTGCCCAATTTTGCTTTTGTCTGGCCTTCAAACTGCGGCTCCGGCACTTTTACGCTTACAATCGCGGTTACTCCTTCGCGCACGTCCTCGGCAGTAAGGTTTTCGTCCTTGATAGAAATTAGCCCTTTTTCGCGTCCGTATGTGTTTACAGTGCGCGTGAGCGCGGACTTAAAACCAGTCAAGTGCATTCCGCCCTCCGGAGTGTGGATATTGTTTGCGAACGTAAAAATCGCCTCCTTGTAACTTTCAGTGTACTGGAGCGCGATTTCAACATTAATGTCTTCAAGCGTCTTTGAAACGTAAAAAACATTTGCGTTTCGCGGCGTTATATTGCGGTTTAAGTGCGCGACATAAGAGGCAACCCCGCCTTCAAAATAAAAGTTATAAGTTTTGAATTCAGAGTGTTCGCGCTCGTCGCGATAGCGAATCGTGATGCCTTTTGTGAGATACGCCTGCCTGCGCAAATGATCCAAGATGAACTTTGCGTCAAATTCAAGCGTAGTGAATATTTTCGGATCAGCTCTAAAAATTATTGTTGTGCCGGTTTCTGCTTTTTTTGCCTCGCCTACAGCGCGAACTTTTGTTTTTGGAATCCCGCGCTCGTATATTTGTTCATAAATTTTTCCGTCCCGCTGTACGCGCGCAACGAGCCGTTCGGAGAGCGCGTTTACAACCGATACGCCAACTCCGTGAAGGCCGCCGGACACTTTGTAGCTTCCTTGTCCGAACTTGCCTCCGGCGTGAAGTTTGGTCATAACAGTTTCCAAAGCCGAAAGTCCGGTCTGTTTGTGCTTGTCAACCGGAATGCCGCGTCCGTTGTCTTCAACCATCACATCGCCGTTTTGTTTGAGCGTGATTGAAATTGTGTCGCAAAATCCAGCCATTGCCTCGTCAATTGAGTTGTCAACCACTTCCCAGATCATGTGGTGCAGTCCTTCTCGGTCGGTATTTCCGATATACATCCCCGGGCGTTTTTTTACAGGATCAAGCCCTTCTAAAACAGTGATTTTTTCCGCGGTATAATCGTTTGTTTGAGGTTTAATTTTTGGTGCCATAGTAGAAATCAGTGTATCAGTTTTTGAGATGTTTGTCTACAATATGTATCAGTCCATAACCTTGCCTGTATACAATATCCCTATCCTTTTTTGTTGCAAAAAAAGACGAATAGTTCTATACTCTCTTCATAGAAGATATGAAAAAATATCAAATAACCATAAGCATACTTGCCGCGTTTTTCGTTTTAATCCCGAATTTTTCATTTGCCGCGGCCGCAATTCCAGTTATTGACGCCTCGCTTTACAATCAACTGAAGGGGCTCATTATTTTGAAAGTGGAAGCAAAAGGCGAGGCCTATTACATGCATCCGCGAACCAAATCCATGTATTATCTTGGACGTCCGGACGACGCTTATGCGGTGATGCGCGATCAAGGAATCGGCATAACAAACGCAAATTTAGCAAGGATTCCGGTTGGCGCAGGTCCGAATACTCTCAAAGGCGCCATTGATCTTAATTTTACCGCAAAACAGCTCGGTGTTATTTTCCTTCAAGTTGAAGCCAAGGGCGAAGCGTGGTACGTGTATCCCAAAGACAAAAAGCGCTACTATCTCGGACGCCCGAATGACGCTTACAATGTAATGCGCACTCTCGGACTCGGCGTTTCAAACAGCAATTTCGCGCGTTTAACTGGAACAACAGCAGAAAAGAATCCTCTTCCCTATATGGTCGGATATAGAACATACACTTTTACGATTAGCGACTCCAAATATGGTCAGACGCAAATTCCGGTCTCATTCTGGTACCCGACTGATGCCAAACCTGGAACCTTTGTGTATAAAACAGTTGGCGGTGATCTAAAACCATGGACATACACAAGCAGTGTTGCAGTTTCAGCGTCAATAAAACAAGACACACGACCATATCCACTGGCGCTCTTTTTCCATGGAGCGCAAACGTGCGGGACGCAATCGGTCTTCTTTGCTGAACATCTTGCATCACAAGGATTTATTGTTGCGGCGCCAGATTTTCCTGATGATGCGCCGCAATGTAGCAGTATTGGCAAAAAACCGGCTCCATATTTTGTCTTCCTGCAGTCATTGCAAGCGCTCTTAAAAATTGATGAAATTGGAATGATTGATCTATTGCGTAAAAACTACCGCGTTCCAGGTGCAACAAAAATACTTGATGCGATTCTTGCGTTGCATGATTCCAAAGATTCTTTTCTCTGGAACACGATTGACAAAAACAAAATTGCCGCGTCCGGGCACTCGTATGGCGGTGAAACCTCGCTTGGGCTTTTAGGCGCGCACCCTGACAAAACTTTTAAAGATAGCCGCTTTAAGGTTGCTGTACTTTTCTCTGCGCCGGTGTTTCCATACAGCGAAAATAATATAGCCACAGTTACTGTTCCGATTATGCTTATTCAAGGTGATGATAACGATGACCTAGACCAATATGGCAATGCTCGCAAAGACATATATGCAAACGCGAGCGGCCCAAAGTATTTTCTTAAACTGGGCAATGGCGCGAGCCACGGCACTTTCTTTAATGGCGTGTGCACTCCCTACAGCACGATCCAAGAATGTCAGAAGCAAGATCAATTTGTTCAGGTGATAAACACCTACGCAACCGCTTTCTTGAATAAATATCTGAACTTTGACGCTAAAGCCGATGCGGCGCTTAATGAGACCGCATCTCTTCTTAAAGTATACGAAAAGAACGCGCCATGAACTTCATTTTTATAATCCAAAACGTTCAGCAATAAGCGTCCTCACGATCGGAAAAATGTGGAACCATTTGATTTTTTTTCCTGATGATTTTTTGCGCGCCGTGTAGGAAATCGGAAGCTCTGCGATTGAAACGCCGCGTTTGCGCAGTTTTGCTGTAACTTCGGCGCAAAATTCAAAACCGTATGAAGCGAGCGCTAAATTTTTCAAAAGTTCCGTTTTTACTAATTTGTAGCAGGTATTTTGATCTGTGAGCCGCGCGCCGTAGAGGAAATTCGCGAGCATAGTGATTCCCATGTTTGCAAACCAGTTCATAATTCCCATATTTTTTGGAAATGGTTTTGCGAGGAAACGGCTTCCGTACACCGCATCTGTTTCATTTTCTTGAGCTTTATCAAGAAGCCGCAGAATATCAGCCGGATCGTATTCTAAATCAGCATCCTGAATAATAGTGTATCCGCCTTTAGCTTGCGCGAGTCCGGCTTGAATCGCCTTTGATTTTCCCGCATTTATCGCAAGCGGAATAAATATAAGAGAAATTTCTGGATATTTTTTTTGACACGCGAGCACTTTCACTTTGGTCTCGTCAGTTGATCCGTCGTCAACAACGATTATTTCTGCGTCTTTAAAAAGCAACGCCGCGATTCTGTCAATGATAACGGCGATCGTGTTTTCTTCGTTGAAAGCCGGAATGATTATAGAAAGTTTTTTATCTGACTCTCTCATAAAGCGTTTTTCCGCTTATTGCTATGCCTATAAAAATAATAACAAGGTAAAGTATTTTGTATTCCACGGAGACCCACATATACGGAATTTGTTTTGACAAATACCATAGGTCAGGCGTGTAAAAAATTTCTTTTGGCGTTATCTCTCCACCGATGAGCACAACATCTCGCCCATTTGTAAAAAGCGCGCGCATCCAGCTTTCAATTTTATAAGTAAATACAGGTAGCGTGAAGCCCATGAGATGATAGAGATACGCTTTGAGAAAAAACCAATGCACATTAACTTGAGACAGAGACGGCATATATTGCATTAATGGAAGCGCATCCAGTTTAATCTCGCGGAGGTAAAATAGGTATTTGCCTGTACTATACAGACTCCCTAGAATTTGAACAAAGATACTGGCTAGTATAATTCCTGCGTTCGCGATTTTTATCCACAGTCGCATTTTTGGAATTTCGCGCCATACGTATCCTGCGGGAATAAGCGCGAGCGGCACAATCAACAAAAGTTTTCGCGGACCCCAGATTTCATCGGTCCAAAATCGGAACGGAGCTTGAAAGAGAATAAAGATGAAAATTCCGGCGATTGCGGAAGAACACAACGCGCGTTCTTTTTTCCAGAATGTTAAAATTCCTGGAATAGCGAGAACGAGCACCGGATTGAAAAGGAAGATGCTTTTGCCGGCGGAAAATAGAAATCCGTGCAATCCGGCAACAATTGAATCGTATTGAAACTCCCATGAGAGATTATACCTGCCTCTCAAAAAGTTTCCAAAGATCGCGTAGTTCCACAAGAAATGCGCGCCAATGCCGACGCAAAGAGTTAAGGCGCATAGAGTTATCGCCTTTTTATCTTTTATAATCCGTCGGGAATTAACAAGATACAGCGCAATCGGGAGAGCAAAAAGAATACTGTACGATTTTATGAGCACTGCGCCGGCAAGAGCAATCCCGCAAAGGATAAGAAATTTCGCGTTGCTTTTTTTGTGATAATAAACAAGAAAACAATATGAGACTATGAGGAGTAGAGTTACTTCATGCTCCATGCCGATAAACGAGTACGGAAAAATCATGGTTCCTGTAAGAAGAAGAATGCTTTGAATGATTGCAATGCGGCGATTTTCAAAAAGCAGATCGTTTAATACGTAGAATACAACAGGAATAAGCGCGCTATAGAACACAACCGAGATGGGCCCCATAAAATCCCTTATGGTTTCGAATCCCAAACGGTTTGCGGCTTCATATAGAAGCGCGAATGGTATTGAAAGAAAAACGCCGATAGCGCCGATTCTCGCATCGATATTTCCTCCAAAAAGAAGCGCGCGCGCGGCAAAAAAGGTTTCCTTTTCATAACCTTCAAATCTTCCGCGGAAAAAGATCATGAGGAAAAAAAAGGAGAACGCGAATAAGGAGATAACTGTAGAACGAGTTTTAGAAGTCGTTATCATTTTGTTTCGCAAAAATTATCCGCTTATTTATTGAATAATTCCAAACAAGCGCCGCCCCGGTTGCGATTATTTTACCAAACACGTACCAGATCCCGATTATGCGCGCCATCAAAAAAAGAACCGCGTTGTTGATTGCAACTCCAATAAGCGAGCAAGCTATAAAGAGAACGAACTGACGGAAAACATCAGGATAAGTATTTTGAAAGGTAATGCGGCGGTTCAGGTAAAAACTGTTAAAAGCCGCAACTGAAAATGAAAGCGTATTTGCCGCCAAAAGGGGAAATCCTATAATTTCAATGCTCATGATGAGTATTGAAAAATCAATTCCGGCGCTTACGCTCCCGATCAGGCAGTACCTGATAAACGTTGGATAGCGTTTTAGAAGTCGTGTAAGTGCATGAATCATCAGCGAATATCTTGGACAGTAAATTCTATTTTGCCGGCAGGTATGACAACTTTAATAATATCGCCTTTTTTCGCTCCGAGAAACGCGGCGCCGATCGGAGAGTGGGCAGAAATTTTTCCATGTTTCGGATCCGCTTCGCTCATGCCGACAATTTCGTATTCTATAATTTCTCCTTGGTTTGATCGTGCCGTAAGCCGCGATCCGATTGAGATTCGTGTCTTTGAACCGGTCGGCTGAACCACAGTTGCGCTTTTGAGCAGTGACTCAATTTCCAGGATACGTGATTCAATCAGCCCCTGTTCTTCTTTTGCGGCGTGATATTCAGCGTTTTCAGAGAGATCGCCAAGTTCTTTTGCGTCTTTAATTTTTTGCGCAACAAGCACGCGCCTATTTTTCAACAAGGTAAGCTCTTCTTCCAGTTTTTGCTTCCCTGTTGGTGTAATAAATTTATTGTTGTCCATGAGAGTTGAGAATTAAGAATTTAAGAAGTAAGGACTAAGAACCTATTTTCAAGCGATTCTAATTTCTAACTTCCAACTTCTTGCTTCTCGTAAAGTACCAATTAAAAAAGTCGCGGGCAATAGGCGCCGCGGCCTCTGATCCTCCGCTTTCTTCCATTAGAACCGTAATCACAATTTCCGGATTATTAAATGGGGCAAACCCAGTAAACCATCCATGCGGTTTTTTGTCTTTTGAAAATTCCGCGGTGCCTGTTTTGCCAGCAGGCTCTATTCCAGGTATTTCAAGCGAGCGAGCGCTTCCATACCGCACTGTATCGCGCAATCCTTCGCGAATAACGTCAACATTGTGAGTGGAAATAAAATTTTTGTCAATAATTACTCTTTCTTTTTTCACTATATGCGGCCGATATAATACGCCGCCGTTTGCAAAGAAGATTGTATAAAGTGCGATCTGTAATGGAGTCGCAAGAATATCTCCCTGCCCGATACTCGCATGATAGGTGTCTCCAAGATACCAGCGTTCGTTTTTGGCGGCAAATTTCCACTCTTTTGTCGGAAGAAATCCTCTCCCCTCCCCTGTCAGATCAACTCCTGTTTTGACTCCCAGGTTAAATTTCTTGGCGTATGAGACTATGCGATCTATGCCTAAACCTTCGCGATTTGGAACTCCACCTCCGATTGTATAAAAGTATGTATTCACTGACCATGCAATCGCTCGTCTGATGTCTGTCGTTCCATGGCCCCCGGGGAGCCAGTCCGGAAAGAACCACTCGCCAACTCTAATGCCTCCGGTTGAAAGAACGCTGAAACGTTCATCTGTTACTCCTTCTTCAAGCGCCGCGGATCCGACAATAATCTTAAACGTTGAGCCAGGCGGATACTCGCCGGCGATTGCGCGATTAAACAACGGGCTGTTTTCATCAGAAATTATCTGTTGAAATTTTTCTTGACTGAAGCTAGTTGTGAATAAATTATTATCAAACGCCGGCAGTGAAATTAACGCAAGAATCTCCCCGTTTCTAGGATCCATCGCAATCCCAGCCGCGCGTTTTACGCCGCGTTTTTGCATCTCCTCCTCTATGCGCGCAGTTAACATCTCTTGGAGGCTAAGGTCAATTGAGAGCAATATATCTTCCCCCTTCTTCGGATCCGTTTCTGAAATAATCCGATCTTCTTTACCAAACGCGTTTACCTGCACTTCGCGCGTTCCTTTTACGCCGCGCAGTTCTTTTTCGTACCATGCCTCTACTCCGTTTTGCCCGCGCGCGTCTGAAAAAGAGTAAAACGAATCGCGCGTCATGTCTTCTTTTTTTACCGCGCTTGTATATCCTATTATGTGGGCTAAAAGATTTTTGTATGGATATTCGCGGTTAAAGGATTCTTGTAAAAAAACTCCTGGCCATTCGGCGATGACCGGGACGAGTTTTATGCCCTCTTCATAAGAGAGATTTTTTTTTAAGACGATTGGCACGTACGAATATGAAGCAAGACGTTTTGCGCCTTCTGTGAGATCATCAGTTTTTCCAAAGCGTTCTTCCAGTTTTGCGATAATTGTTTCAATCGGAAAATTGTTTGCGTAAATATCAAAAGGCGTTGCAAGGAGTGTGAACTCCGGCGCATTCACCACAAGCGGAGTGCCATCGCTTGCGTAAATGATGCCGCGTGGAGGAATTTTTTCCTTTACGCGAATGCGATTTTGTTCTGCAAGTTCTCTGTAAGTCTCGCCATGAATTATCTCTAAAAAACTTAATGTTGCCAATAACGCAAGAAGAGCGCACCATATTCCGGCGTGCATAATGCGGATACGCATATTATCATACGGTTTATGCAGAGTATCAAGCGGGGAGAGCGACGGAGAATATTCTGTCCCTTCATACGCCCTTTTATTAAAATTTCTGATTTTCATAAAAAACGTTTATCAATTTCTTTATGAATTTTTTCTATAATAAAATACCCGGATACCGCAAGCGCGCTGTTTATTGTAATTCCAAACAGAATTTCAAACACTGCTTCATAATTTATACTCCACTTCAAAAGCATCTGCGAGATGATTACAGTAGTAAAGAAGAGAATACCGCTTATAAGAATAGTTATTTTATTTTCGTCGGTGATAATCGCGCCGCGGACGAATGCGAGAATAAGAAGCGCAATGAGATAGATAACGGTTTGCAACCCCAGATATTGCAAAGCAGAATAATCTTCCAGTCCTCCTAAAATAATAGAGGCGATGCATGCGTGTTCCAGAGAAAATTCAAGGAATATAAGCAGGATCGCAATCTGTATGATCTCAATCGCATTAAACGGCTGAATCAGCCCGGAGAAAAAAATATCAAAAAGAAGAAGCGTCGTGATAGCAGACAATATAATAATAGCGTCGCGGATGCGATTCATGAGTGTGTGATTACAGACGCGGTGATAAAGTTTTCTATTGAGTACGGCGGGACGATTGCCGCGGCATTGAAAATTTCATTGTCGCTCTCCTCAAGCGCGGATATGGAGCCGATGTAAAGCGACGATGGGATTCCTTCTTCCAAACCGTTTGTGTAAACGCGCATGCCTTCTGACAAAGGGATATTTTTCGGGATCAAGTCTAATTTTATTGCTGTATTCTGGCTCCCGCTCGCAACGCCGGCAACAAAATTAGCGCCGTCTCCGACTGTTGCAAGAATCGCGCTTTTATTATCAGTAGTAAGCCGAACTCGCGCGACTTCATCGCTTACCTCTATTACTTTTCCGATGATTGTGCCGTTTAGAACAACAACCGCGTTTCCTTTTACAATGCCATCCTTCGCGCCATTGTCCAAAAGAATTGCCTGTTCCCCGTCTTTATTTGTTATATGAATTATGCGCGATGGGAGAATGGTGAATCGCGTTTCCGTTCCAAATTTTAAGATTGCCCGTAGCTCTTCATTTTCCTGTTTTATTTTTTGCAGAGCAAGAATTTCCGATGTTAATTCCAGCGTTTTTTTTTCCAGTCTGCGGACTTGCGTCAAAAGCGCGCGTTTTGAAGAAAGCGCAATGGAAAGTTCGGTATTTGTGTTTTGCGCCAAATTTATGGCCTGCGCCTGCAAAGGATTTAAGATCGCGCGCGTTGCTTTATCAAGCGTAGAGAGGAGTGAAAGATGATAGAGCGCTACAACGAGAGCAAACAGAAAAAATGCAATCGCAAATTTTTTAGTGAGAAACATATTATAATTACAACCCGGCAGACGGCAGTTTTACCTGTTTCAAAAGCGCGATGTCTTCAAGTAAAAGCCCGGTGCCGCGTACAACCGCCGTCAGCGGATCGTCAACAATATGCACGGGCACGCGCGTGCGCTGTGAGATCATCGTATCTAGCCCGCGTAAAAGCGCGCCGCCTCCTGCAAGCATGATGCCGCGTTCATGGATGTCCGCGACAAGCTCCGGCGGCGTCGCTTCAATAGTGCTGATGATATTTTCAATCATTGTTGTTATCGTGGGAAGAATCGCTTCGCGCGCCTCTTCGTTTGTGATCGTAGTTTCAGTCGGTAGCCCGTCAAGAAGATTCCGCCCGCGAATTTTATATCCGAGCACTTCTTTTGCCGGCAAGACGGAGCCGATCTTAATTTTTATTTCTTCGGCAGTTTTTTCGCCGATCAGAATGTTAAAATTTTCCCGCACATAGCGCAATATATTCTCATTCAATTCATTGCCGGCAAGACGGAGCGATTTTTTAGAAACGATTCCGCCAAGAGATATCACCGCAATTTCTGTTGTTCCTCCACCGATGTCAACAAGCATGAAGCCGGACGGTTCGTGGATGGGAATGCGCGAGCCTATCGCGGCGGCAAGAGGCTCTTCAATAAGATACACTTCGCGCGCGCCCGCGGAAAGAGTCGCGTCTTCAACCGCTTTTCGTTCAACTTCCGTTACGTCCATAGGAATGCCGATCACAACCCGCGGACGCGGCGCAAATCCGCGCGTTTCCTTGTGCGTCTTTTGTATGAAATATCGCAACATTTTTTCCGTAACTTCAAAATCAGATATCACTCCATCCTGAAGAGGCTTTATCGCGACGATGTGAGCCGGAGTTTTACCAACCATCTTTTTTGCCTCTTCGCCGACCGCGAGAATTTCCTCGGTGCGCGTGTTCAGCGCCACAACAGAAGGTTCATTTAAGACGATTCCCTTATCTTTCACAAATACAAGCGTATTTGCCGTGCCAAGGTCAATACCCATATCTTTTGATAGGCGGCTGAAAAGTTTGGAGAACATAAATAAAAACTCAAAATGCAAATTTCAAAATTCAAAACTATTTGCGCGGGAATAGCGTCACTGGTTCAATGATTTTTTTAGAAATGTCAATTTTTTTTTGTATCGTTTTTGTTGTTAACGGCAAAAAGGGGGCAATATCTTTAGCAATGGAAAGAATGCGAGAGATTAAATATGCAAGATCAGCGGTAATTTTTTCCTGTTCTTTTTGTTTATCGTATTGCCATGGTTTTTCTTTTGCGAGGATTTCATCGCACAATCGCGCATCTTGGATTACACTCTGTATCATTTCGTATAACATGAAATTGTTTATCAATTCCTTTGCGTCTTGCTTTTCGCCTTTTATTTCCTGCTCCTCTTCAAGTTTCCAAAATTTTTGCCAATCTGTTATTTGTTTTACACACAAAGTCGTTACACGCGACACCAAATTTCCGATTCCGTTTGCCAGGTCCGCGTTGTATTTTTCATCAAACTTACCTTCTTCAATATCTCCGTCAGAGCCGAATGGAAATTGCGAAAGTATTAGATAGCGCGCGCCGTCTCTCCCATAGCGATCGCAAAGATCATTTGGATCAATGACGTTGCCAAGCGTTTTGCTCATTTTCTGCCCGTTTACAGTAAAAAATCCATGCGCGAATATCGTTTTCGGAATCTTCTCCGCATCTCCATCGTAGTATGCGAGGAGCATCGCAGGCCAGTAAATGCAGTGGAATTTAATAATGTCTTTGCCTATTATTTGCAAATCCGGCGGCCAAAACATTTGGCGTTTATGGACGGCTGTCCAGTAATTCAAGAGCGCCTCCACCCATACATACATCGTTTGAGCGTTGTCCCATGGAAGCGGTATCCCCCATCTTACGTTCGGGCGCGAGACAGAAAAATTTTCCATTCCTTGGCGAAAGAGCCCAAGCACTTCTTCAGTTCTCGCCTCCGGAAGCACGCTTATTGCGCCTTGTTCTATGATTGTTTGAATTTTTGGAAGATATTTGTCAAGTTTAAAAAACCAATTTTTTTCAACGATCCGCTCCGGTTTTCGCAAATGATCTTTACATAAGCCGTCCTCTCTCAACTGTTTTTCAGTGATAAAACTCTCACATCCGTTACAGTAGAGCCCAGCATAGTCTCCTTCATAAAGCGCGCCTTTAACTTTTAATGCCCGCAAAAATTCTGCCGCGCCTTGTTCGTGATATTCATCGGTTGTGCGGATAAAGTGATTATGAGATATATTAAGTCTCTGCCATGTGCTTACAAAAAGCGTAGCTATTTCATCGCAAAATAATTTTGGATTTTTTCCATCTCGCTCCGCGGCTTCGGCTATTTTTGCTCCGTGTTCGTCTGTGCCTGTCAAAAAAAATACGCGATCTTCTCCGATTTTTTGCCGATAGTATCTAGCTATTGCGTCCGCCGCAAGAGTTGTGTAAGCGTGTCCGATATGCGGCATGGCGTTGACGTAATAAATTGGAGTTGTGAGGTAAAATTTTGACATGAAGAACAAGTAAGGTGGTTTTGAAATCTACGCTGTCTCTACAAAAAAAGCAAGATGAGCGAGCCTGCGATAATCCGATATATTCCGTATATCGCGAGTCCGAATCGCGACAGAGTTTTCATCAAAATTTCAATGGCGATCAATCCGACAAGAGCTGAACTTATAAATCCTATGCTAAGCGGCAGTATTTCAACTGATATATCCCCGCTCCCAAAAATATCGCGAAGTTTGAATGCCCCGGCCGCCGCGATAAGCGGGATGCTCATTAGGAATGAAAATCGCGCGCCGTTTGCGCGGGACAATCCGGAAAAAATTCCGGCAGTGATCGTTACTCCGGAACGCGAAGCGCCAGGAATGAGCGAGAATATCTGCGCGCATCCTATAATTAGCGCGCGCATCGGGCCGACCCCGGAGTTTGCGCTTTTTTGTTCGTTTCGTTTTGCGAAGAAATCAGCGGCGATGAGCAGTATCCCAAAGATAATCAAATTTGCGCCGACAACTTCAAGCGCGCGAAAACGAGTTTCAATAATGTCGTTTGCAAGCGCTCCAGCTGTTCCAGCCGGAATAATTCCTAAAATTATTGCAAGCGCAAGTCGGCGATCTTCCCTGTATGACGGATTTTTGCGCGCGAACACTGCGATCATCAGGCGCCGCAGATCAGAGCGGAAATAAAAGAGCACTGCAAAAAGAGTGCCCAGATGCAGAGCCGCGTCAAAGCCTAGTGTCTGAAGAGGCCAATGAAACAGTTTTGGAATAAGAATCAAATGCCCGGAACTTGAAATCGGTAAAAATTCCGTGAGCCCTTGCGTTATGCCGAGCGTGAGAGATTGGATGGTGGTCATTTCGCTACTGTATCACGTCGCTATCCTTGATACAAGCGGCTTTATACTCTGTACATCTCCCCAATCACTTCTTTATACCTCTCTTCAATCACCTTTCGTTTAAGTTTTAATGTGGGCGTGAGTTCGTCACGTTCCACTAAAAACGGCTCTTTAAGAATGGTAATTTTTTTTATGCGCTCGTGTTCAGGGAAATCCGCGAGAATGCGATTAATTTCTTCCTGAATGCGGGTATGCGCGGAGCGTTCTTCCGCAATCCCTTCCGCTTTTAACATTTCTCGTTCTGGCGCGATAAGCGCGGTTACCATTTTTTTTCCGTCTCCGACTACAATCGCCTGTGTTATAAACGGGCTCGCATTCAGCGCGGTTTCAATCTCTTCTGGCTGAACGTTTTTTCCGGTTGAAAGAACAAGGATGTTTTTTTTGCGCCCGGTGATGTGGAGAAATCCGTCAGCATCAATTGAACCAAGATCTCCGGTTTTGAAAAATCCCTCTAAAGTAAATGCCGCTTGCGTCGCCCCGGGCAGTTTATAATACCCTTGCATGACAGACGGCCCTTTCACAATAATTTCTCCGTCATCCGCAATTTTCACAATCAGATTATCAAGAGGAAGCCCGCATGAGCCAAACACATGCGCGTTTTCGCGATTGCATGAAATGACAGGCGAGGTCTCTGTAAGGCCGTATCCTTCAAGAATAGTGAGTCCGTATTTGTGAAAAAATGCGCCGATTGCCTTGTCTAAAGACGCTCCGCCCGAGACGCACAAACGAATGGCGCCGCCGAATCGTTTTTTGATTATGCGCGAAAGAAGAGCGCCGCCGCAAGGAAGATATTTTACAATATGAAACATTTTGTTTGCAAGTATTTTCTCATGCGCTTTCTCAAAAATACGAGGGACGCCGAGGAGAACGGTCGGGCGCGCGCGTTTCAGATCATGCGGGATCGCGCGCGGATCGCGAGAGGACTCTCCATAAAAAATACATGCCCCGGAAGTAAGCGGCGCATAACAGCCGGCAGTGCGTTCAAAAACGTGCGAGAGCGGCAGTATTGAAAGAAGCCGATCATCCATATGCAATGGAATTGCCCGCTGTATCGCCTCCACATTGCTTACGATATTTTCATGTGTCAGCGCCGCGCCTTTTGGCATGCCTGTTGTGCCGGATGTGTAAATAATTGTTGCTATACTTGATGAATAACGCAAATTCATCGGATTTGTTTTACTATATTTGCGCGTAAAATCTGTAAAGTGAAAATGTTTTTTCTGATTCAAGCCGAGAATTTTATTTTTTGCGCAGTAAATAATTGTGTGGAGCGGTAGACCGTTGTGGATATGGTTCAATTTTTCAAATAAATGATTGTCGGAGATTATAGCGATTTTGGCGCCGCAATCGTTTAGAATATGTCTTACGTATTTTTCCTGAAACACAGAATGGATCGGAACTGTAATCGCGCCGAGCATTTGAATAGCAAGATCAGCAATCACCCATTCGCTCCGATTCTCGCTAAAGATTGCCACTGTGTCCCCTCCGCGCGTTCCCAAACGAAAAAGACCCTCGGCAAATCGCAGGGTCTTTTTGTAAAGTTTTCTGTATGTTATAAAGCGATATTCGCCCTCTTGTATTTGAGCCAATGCTTGAGCGTTTTCTTTGCGTTCAAGATTTTTGAAAACGAGATCAGGTATTGTCATGATCCTTGTATAACCGATTCAATAAGACGACAGGCGTATCCCCATTCATTATCATACCACGACAGAATTTTCACCAAGTCTCCGTCAACAACTTTTGTAAACGGCAGATCAATGATGCCGGAGTATGAGGTTTTTAAGATGTCGCTTGATACGATCGGATCTTCCGAGACTCCGATGATGCCTTTGTAACGCGGAGAGTTTGCCGCCTCTTTGAATGTGTTATTTACTTCTTCAACAGTAACCGATTTTGCAAGCACCATCGTTATGTCAGAAACCGAGCCCGCTGGAACCGGCACCCGAAGCGCGATGCCGTCAAATTTTCCTTTCAAGTCAGTGATAACTTCTGTCGTTGAAATCGCGGCGCCGGTTGTCGTCGGGACGATATTGATTGCCGCGGCGCGCGCTCGCCTAAGATCGCGATGCGGGCCGTCAACAAGATTTTGATCCGCGGTGTAACCGTGAACAGTTGTGAGAAGCGCTTTTTTCACCCCAAAACGTTGATGCATCAGATACACAGGCGCGGTGATGCTATTTGTTGTGCAAGAGGCGTTTGATTTTAAGGGATTAGAATCGCGCGCGATATCCGAAACTCCGAGGATGTGAGTGGAAATGCCCGCGCCTTTTGGAGGCGCCGAGAGCAGAACCTTTTTTGCTCCTGCCTCAAGATGAAGGCGCATTTTTTCTTCGCTTGTGAAAATTCCAGTTGATTCAATAACAGTGTCAACTTCCAGAGTTCCCCATGGTAGTTTCTGCGGCTCTTTTTCCGCGTACACAGGATACGATTTTCCTTCAACAATGAGGTGCTTCTCCTCAAAATTTACCTCTTTTTCATATTTTCCGTATACACTGTCGTAACGCAGAAGATAGGCAAGTATTTTTGTATCAAAGAGATCGTTGATGGCTACGACATCAAGCTCGTTTTTGTGCTCCAAGGCTATTTTGAATGCGGCCCGGCCGATGCGGCCAAAGCCGTTGATGGCGATGCGTTTCATGTTATAAATTACCAATTACTAATTTTGTATCCTCGTAACCTTTGTTGTTTATACAGTTTTTTGTGATTCTAAAATAAAATTTTTGATTTTAGAGTTTTTAAATTCCTGGGCTAAAATGTCCATCTGGATTATATCATAATACGTGCCGCCCCAGAAATGCGCTTCGCGGAGTAGTCCAGTTTTTCTGAAGCCAACAGCTTGATACGCGCGAAGGGCTCGCATGTTGTAACTGTATACGCCAAGCGAGACGGAATGCAGATTCAAGACATTGAAGGCAAAATCAAGCATTAAAGTAGTCGCTTCTCTACCATAACCTTTGCTCCAGTATGCTTTTTCTCCAATAACAATTCCAAATTCAGCTTTGCGATTAACGTCTTCAGTGTTGCGAAGCGTGCTTATCCCAATCAGTTGCGCTTGTTTTGTTAAGATCGCGAGGGTAAAACTCGTACCTTCTTTTGTTTTTGATTTAGCATCTTTCAACCATTGAAGTTCATCGACTACAGTAAAAATTTTTGACGAACTTACCGTAGTTTTAGTAACTTCTAAATCAGTTATCCACTTATGAAAAATATGCAGATCTTTTTCATCCAGCGGACACAGGTTAACGCGTTTTCCTTGAAGTTTTACCGGTCGGCTGGATTTCATACTTTACAGAAATTTTTTAATTTCATCTGGCGTAAGTTTTACTTGTCTTAAAATTGCAAACAATGTGCCTTTATGCAACGGTTTTCTGTGCGAGGTTTGACATGCTAAGCAGGAATTTTAACACGCGCATGCGCAATAATACTATTTTCTTGCGTGGTAAGCCAATTTAACATATCTCTCTTTTCCTCCCGCAAACATTCTAGTTTAAAATTTTATGTTTCATAAATATTCTACGATATAATCGTCCCGAGAGAAGGATTTTTTAAGACGCGAGAGAGAGAGTCGGGAGCCCACTTAAATACGACAATCGGAAGCGCGTTTTCTCCTGCGAGCGTGAAGGCGGTTTGATCTAAAATCCGCAAATTTTTTGCGATTGCTTCGTCGTACGAAAGCGTATCGTATCGTTTGGCCGTTGGATTCACCTCTGGATCCTCCGAATACACGCCGTCAACATCAGTTGCTTTGAAGAGGGCATCGGCTTTTATCTCTAACGCTCGTAAAACAGCCGCCGTATCGTGAGTAAAAAATGCCTCTCCTGTTCCTCCGGCGCAGATTATAATTTTTCCTTCTTGAAGGAGTTTGCGGGCTTTAAAAGGATCAAACTTTCGCGCAATCCCAGGAATTTCAAATGCAGACATTAATCGCGTGTCAACTCCGTTTCCGTTCAGAATTTCCAAAAGCGCAAGAGAATTTGGAATGCCTGCCATGAATCCGATCTGATCGGCCGCGATTCTATCAAATGTTGGAGGGCGATTCCTGCCTCTAAAAATGTTTCCAGCGCCGTTTACAACAGCAATTTCAATGCCGCTATTTTTCGCCGCGATAATTTCATCAGCGATTTTCGCAATGGCGGAAAAATTTAAACCACTGCCGTCTTCGCCACTAAAGAGACCGCCGGAGAGTTTGAGGAGGATGCGGTTGTAGAACATAATTATGGTTTGGAAATATCCATTCTTTTTTCGTTGCGTTCACTTAGTTTAGTGAGGCAGAAGACTTGTTAGAAATTCATTACACCACCATCCGCACAAACTCCCCTACTTCAATATTTTCCCCCAATTTTTGTATTTTTTCCTGTATCACGGATTCCACTGATCGCGTGTCGTCTTTTACAAACGGCTGATTAAGCAAACACACTGTTTCGTAATATTTACGCAATTTTCCATCAAGAATAGTATCACTGATATACGCCGGCTTTCCTTCTTTTGAAAGTTTCTCGGTTTCTATTTCTATTTCTTTTTCTATGACTTCACTCGGGATATCTTTAGAAGAGCGATATAACGGTTGCATAGCCGCGACCTGCATCGCCAAGTCTTTTGCGAGTTCCTTGAACTCATTATTTCTCGCCACAAAGTCAGTTTCCGAGCGGAGCGATACTAGAGCCGCGAGCTTTCCATTAGTGTGGACATATACGCCAATCGCGCCTTCGCCTGTTTGCCTGGAACTTTTTTTTGCCGCAATGATAACGCCGATTTTGCGCAAAATTTCTTTTGCTTTTGTAATATTGCCACCTGCTTTTTCCAAAGATTCGCGGCAGTCCACGACCCCTGCCCCGGTTTCATCGCGAAGTTTTTTAACGAGCTGTATATCAATCATGGTTTAACTTCCGGAGCCGCTTCCGGAGGATTTGTTGATGCGTTCTTCGCCTCCACAATCGCTTCTGTTATTGTTTTGAGAATCATTTTTACGGAATTGATCGCGTCATCGTTTGCCGGAATCGGATAGGCAATCGGACGAATATCAACATTTGAGTCTGTAATAGCGATTATCGGGATATTCTGCGCCTCTGCCTCGCGCACTGCGGTTTTACTTTCTTTGCAGTCCGTAATAAAAAGCGCATCCGGTATTTTTTCAAGATTTACGATTCCGCCATATATGCTCTCTAATTTTTCAAATCCGCTTTGTAAAATCAACTGTTCTTTTTTCGTGTATTTTGCCCATTCGCCTTTCTCTTTTTCCTCGCGTCTTTTTCTTAATTTGTTTATCTGTTTTCTTACAATCGCCCAGTTTGTGATTGTTCCGCCGACCCATTTTTCTATAATATATGGCATTTGAGAAGCTATAGCAGATTCTTTTACGACATTTTTTAATTGCTTTTTCGTGCCGATAAATAAAATTATCCCTCCGTTCTGAACAGTCTTTTTTACAAATTCTGCGGCGGAAACCAGCGAATCCATCGTTTGTTTCAAATCAATAATATGCACGCCTTTCCGCTCTGTAAAGATGTAAGGCTCCATTGAAGGATGCCATTTTGATTTTTTATGTCCGAAGTGAGCCCCTGCTTTCAGGAGTTCAAGAATATCTGGAATTTTCATAGTTGAAGAGTGTGTTTAAGATTAGAGAATTATGGTAGCGCAAAATGATTACTTTGACAAGATATGCATTTTTTGCTAGATTTTTGCTTAAAGAGATTTTATATGAAACTATCAATCCATCCAGCATATCACGAAAAGGCAACAATAACCTGTTCATGCGGAAATGTTCTTATTGTAGGTTCAACAAAAGAAACAATGCATACGGAAGTCTGCTCTAATTGCCATCCGTTTTATACCGGCAAGAAGAAACTTATGGATACTGCTGGGCGAGTAGAACGATTTAAAGCGCGCGGTGAAAAAAGCAAAGCATTGCAGGCGCAAAAGGCGTTGCGAAAAAATTCTGCGAAAAAATCAACGGAGTAGTTCATTAAAAGTGTGAGCGATTAAAAAAAGAGACTGTGGTTGTCTCTTTTTATTTTTTTGCCAAATACGAAGCCGCAATAAGGAGAATACCGCTTAGAATAACAATGATAAGAAAAACTGAAAGGAACTCTTTTGGTTCGCGCGTTTTTTTCTCATTTTTCGGCATATCACTTGGTTTGATTTTGTGGCGTATGCTTGCGACAAAACATACAAAATTTAGAGTGTTCTTTCAATTTTGTTTCCTTCTTTTTGCTAAAGGAAATGTGATATGTTCTTTGCTTACATACTCCGCATTGAAGCCAAATTAGCGTGTCTTTTTTTGATGCCATAGGTTTAGGTTTTAGATAAGTTATCTTTCAATAGTAGGTTACAAAAAGGAAAAAGTCAATTAGCTGTGTTTAATAGCAAATTTTCGCAGTTTCTTGTGATACGATAGGGCAAAACGATGGGCTTCGTCGCGAACGCGCGCAAACAGCTCTCTTAATTCCATAATTTCTTTTTTGAAAATTTTTGCCTCTTTATTGAATATAAGTTCAACCTTTTTTCTAGTTTTTCCTTTTGCGATGCCGACAATCGGGACAAAAAAATTCATTGATCTTGCGATTTCTACTCCAGCATTCACCTGCGCTGTTCCGCCGTCAATAAAAATCAGATCCGGCAGACTCCATTCCTTGTGTGTAAAACGCCGTCGCAAAATTTCTTTAAGCATTTCTGTATCGTTAATACCTTCAACTGTTTTTATTTTGAATTTCCTGTATTCTTTTTTATCCGGCTCCCCATTTATGAAGACAACCATGCTCCCTACCGCATATTTACCACTGATATTGGAAACGTCGTACCCCTCAATGCGGCGAAACGGAATCCGCGATATTTCCTCTTTTTTCATAAGAGCGACATCGCATATATGTTTCAGGTTATGGAGCTGATTTCTGATTCGCGCCGCTGATTCAAAATCTTCTTCTTTGCTCAATCGTTCCATTTCACGTACGAGATTTGCGATGACGCGTTTGCGTTTTCCACTGAAAAATAGAATGAGATTTTTGATTATTTTTTTGTACTCGCGCGGAGTAATCGCGAGAGTGCACACACCGGGGCAAAGGCCTAAATGATTGTAAAAACAAGGTTTTATTTTTTTTTGATCTCTTGGCGGTTTGCAAGCGCTAAACGGAATTATTTTCCGCACAAGTTTCAATAATGATTGAACAAGATCTCTGCTTTTGAATGGGCCAAAGACGGCTTGATAGAGTCCGGGCGTTTTTTCTAATTCCCTCCCTCGCGCAACTAGCACGCGCGGGTAAATGTCTTTTGTAATCACGACATAGATAAAACTTTTGTCGTCTTTTTGTTCTATATTATATTTCGGCTGATGTTTTTTGATTAGTTCCGCTTCTTTGAAAGTTGCTTCAAGCACTGAATCAGTTTTTTTACAGTCAATTGAAGCGACGTGCGATACAAGCGCTTCAGTTTTGGCGTCATGAGCTTTTATAAAATATGAAGAAACGCGTTTTTTGAGCGATCCTGCTCTTCCGACGTAAATCACCTCTCCTTTTACGTTCTTCATTAGGTACACTCCGGGAGTCTTTGGTAAATGCTTGACAAATTTTGAGAAGCGCAGTTGAGTGCTTTTTTTCATGAAAAAGCTTGTTATCACGATCTGTTCTGTATAGAAAATTAACACCGCCTTTGGTGGCGGTTCTATGATTTCACATATTTTTTCAGATACTTCCCGGTTAAACTTTTCTCATTTTGCGCCACGTCCTCTGGGGTCCCGGTTGCGATTACCTGCCCGCCGTTTATTCCACCTCCTGGCCCTAAATCAATAATATAATCCGCTGTTTTAATAACATCCATATTATGCTCAATCACCACAACTGTACTCCCCTGCAAGACAATTTTTTGGAGTACTGTCAATAATTGACGGACGTCGTCAAAGTGCAAACCTGTTGTCGGCTCATCGAACAAATATAGTGTTCGCTCCCCTGCTCGCCGTGAAAGTTCTTTAGAAAGCTTAACGCGTTGCGCCTCTCCGCCAGAGAGAGTGTTTGCTGGCTGTCCGAGTTCAAGATATCCTAAACCCACTTCCCGCAATGTCTTCAAGCGGTCTCCAATGGTCGGAATATCCTTAAAAAATTCATGAGAGTCTTCAACTGTCATAGCAAGCACCTCGGCAATGTTTTTCTTTTTATAGTGAACTTCCAATGTTTCGCGATTAAAACGTTTGCCTTTACAAATGTCGCACGTTATGTAAACAGTCGGAAGAAAGTGCATTTCAATCGCAAGATAACCATAACCTCGGCAATTTTCACACCTACCGCCGTTGATATTAAAAGAAAATCGCCCTGGTTTATAATTTCTGAATCTGGCTTCAGTTGTTGCAGAAAATAGATCTCGTATATGTCCAAACGCGCCGGTATAGGTCGCCGGGTTTGATCTTGGAGTTCTGCCGATCGGGGACTGATCAATCAAAACGGCGCGGTTTAGATATTCTACGCCATTGATCTCTTTTACATTTTCCTCGGTGTTTTTAATGCGGTTTAAGCGCCGAACAATATTTGTGTACAGAACATCATATAGAAGCGAACTCTTGCCAGAACCTGAAACGCCGGTAACACAGACAAAACGCCGGAGCGGAATTTCAACAGTGATATTTTTGAGATTATTCGCCCGCGCGCCGATGATAGTCAGCCTATCAAGATTATTTTTTCTTCTCTGTGTAGGCACTGGAATCGCTTTTTCTCCACGAAGATATGAACATGTAAGAGATTTTTTATTCTTTAAAATTTCCGGCATATCGCCAAAGCATACAATTTCTCCTCCTTGTTTTCCTGCTCCTGGTCCGAAATCAACGAGATAATCGCTTTCCCGAATCGTGTCTTCGTCGTGCTCAACCACAATAATCGTGTTTCCGATATCGCGCAAGTGTTTCAAAGTTTCCACAAGCCGGGCATTGTCATGCTGATGAAGTCCGATTGTCGGCTCATCAAGAACATAAAGCGCGCCTACGAGATGTGAGCCTACTTGAGAGGCAAGCCTTATTCGCTGTGCCTCGCCACCGGAAAGAGTGCCTGCTCTACGGTTTAAGGTTAAGTATTCCAGTCCGACGTCCATCATAAACTGAAGCCGATTTAGCACCTCTTTCATGATTGATTTTGAAATATCCTTTTGCCGCGTTGAAAGTTTGAGAGTAAGAAAGAAATCCGTGGTCTCTTCAATCGTCATTTCCGAGAGTTCAACGATATTTTTACGATTTATGAGCACTGAAAGGGCCTCGCCACGGAGCCGTTTGCCAGAGCAGACAGAGCATGAAATTTCAGAAAAAAGAGACTCTGTTCCCAAACCGTGGCAAGTTTCGCACGCGCCATAAGGGCTGTTAAAACTAAACAGGCGCGGCTCAATCTCGGGAAAGCTGAATCTACATGAAGGACAGCTAAAAGTGGAGGAAAATGTGTGTTCAACTCCATCTTCAAACTGCACTGTGATGGCGCCGTTTCCATAATCAAGAGCTGTTTCAATTGCCTCGCTCAACCTCTCGCGTTTATCGCGTTCCTCATGCGCTGATGCGCTTTGCTCGTCTTTTGGGAAATCGTTTTTATAAAGAGTGTCAACCGCAAGTTCAATAGTGTGGCGTTTTTTGGGATCAATCTCAATTTTATTTGAGAGCAGTCGCAATATCCCATCAACGCGCACTTTCATAAAACCAGAATTATACATATTGTAGAGCATCTGATAGTATTCCCCTTTTCGCCCGCGCACAATCGGAGCAAAAATTACGACTGCCTGATCTTTTTTAGAATGTTTGACATCTTTTTGAGTTAAAAGAATCGCATCAGCTATTTCGTCGGTTGTCATTTTTTGAATTCGATTTCCGCACTTTGGACAGTTGGGCTCTCCGATGCGCGCAAAGAGCACGCGCAGATAGTCGTAAATTTCAGTGATAGTTGCGACTGTTGAGCGAGGATTTGCGCTGTGGGCTTTTTGATCAATAGAAATCGCGGGCGACAATCCTTCTATTTCATCCACGTCCGGCTTTTGCATTTGTCCTAGAAATTGCCGCGCATAAGCAGAAAGCGATTCCACATAACGTCTCTGCCCCTCGGCAAAAATCGTATCAAAAGCAAGCGAGGATTTTCCGCTTCCGGAAACGCCTGTAAACACCGTCATTTTATTGCGGGGTATTTCTAATGATATGTTTTTTAAGTTATGCTCCCGCGCGCCTTTGATAGTGATGGCATCTATCATGTATGTTTTTGGTTCAGAGATTTTTTTAACATTTTCACCTCATCCCGCAAAACCGTTGCGAGTTCAAATTCTAAACGTTTCGCGGCAAAGCGCATCTCGCGCTCTTTCTCCGCGATGATTTTTTCAACTTTTGCGATCGGAGCCGCCTTTAATTCTAAATCCAAAATCTCTTTAACATCCTTCTCTTTAATTCCCCAAATTTTCGTGATATCACGAATTTCTTTTTTAATCGTCTGCGGCGTGATGCCGTGTTTTTTATTATAAGCGAGCTGTTTTTCTCTTCGGCGATTCGTTTCATCCACTGCGCGTTTTATTGAGCCTGTAATAACATCTGCATATAAAATAACTTTTCCTTGAACATTGCGCGCGGCTCGGCCTATTGTTTGGATAAGCGATGTTTCGGAGCGCAAAAATCCTTCTTTATCAGCGTCTAGAATTGCCACAAGCGTAACTTCCGGCAAATCAAGGCCTTCGCGGAGCAGGTTTACCCCAACCAAACAATCAAAGACGCCTTTTCTAAAATCAGTAAGAATGCGGATACGATCAAGCGTTTTTATATCGCTATGCAGATACCGTGTTTTAATACCTCGTTCAACTAAATACGAGGTTAAGTCCTCTGCCATTTTTTTGGTAAGTGTAGTTACAAGCACGCGTTCGCGTTTTTTCGCGCGCGTTGCAATTTCGCCGATCACGTCTTCAACCTGGCTCCAATTTTTGTTCGTCTCAACAATCGGCCGCACTTCAACTTCCGGATCCACTAATCCAGTTGGCCGAATAATTTGCTCTACTACTTCCGATGATATGCGAAGCTCGTACTCGCTTGGAGTTGCTGAAATAAAGATACATTGATTGATGCGCGCGGTAAATTCCGCAAACATGAGCGGACGGTTGTCGCGCGCGCTTGGCAGGCGAAAACCGTGTTCAATAAGAGTATTTTTGCGGGACTTATCTCCTTCATACATTCCGCGAAGTTGAGGAGTTGTTACATGAGATTCATCTATAATAAGGAGAAAATCCTTTGGAAAATATGAGAATAAAGTCGCGGGCGGCTTTCCGGAAGCTCGGCCGTCAAAATGGCGCGAGTAATTTTCAATTCCAGAGCAGTAGCCAATCTCCCGCATCATCTCAAGATCATAGTTTGTGCGCCTTTCCAGCCGCTCCTCTTCAAGAAGAAGCCCGTGTTTTTTGAAATACACGAGGCGTTCTTTCAGTTCCTTGCGAATTGTTTTGATTGCTTTCAGTTTTTCCGGTTCAAGTGTTACAAAGTGGCGGGCAGGAAACATTATAAGATCCGCGCGTTCACATATTCGTTTTTGGCTGATCGGATCTATCTCAAGAATTCCTGCGATGAGATTTTTATTTAGTTCAATGCGGTAAATAACCTCGCCTTTTACCGGCATTATTTCAAGGATCGGTCCTCGTGCCCGGAATTTTCCTCGTTCAATGGCGCCGCTTGTTCGCGTGAACCCTAACGTAATCAGTTTTCGCATCAAAATGCTTCGTCCACATAGCGCGTCTTTTTTAATATAAATTACCTCTTTTTCGTAATTCTTGGGAGATCCAAGTCCGTATAAGCATGAAACCGATGCGACGACAATCACGTCGCGCCTTGAGAGAAGTGATTGGGTTGTTGAGTGGCGCAGGCGATCAATCTCATCATTGATTTGAGCCTCTTTTTCTATGTATGTGTCTGTTCTCGGCAGATATGCCTCTGGTTGATAATAATCGTAATAGGAAACAAAATATTCAACTGCATTTTTTGGAAAAAATTCTCGGAATTCATTGCACAGTTGCGCGGCAAGCGTTTTGTTATGAGCGATTACAAGTGTCGGCTTTTGAACATTTTGTATAACGTTTGCAATCGTAAAAGTTTTTCCTGATCCAGTAACCCCAAGAAGAGTTTGGTATTTTAGCTTTTTTGAAAGACCTTGAACTAACTTTTTAATCGCTTTTGGTTGATCGCCGGCTGGTTCTAAATGCGTTGCGAGTTTGAATGGCATAAAATTTTTGACATTGCGATATTTTTTGACAAAAAACTCCCTTTTGTAAACCTGCCTGACGGCAGTCAGGTTGGTGGGCCGGGAGGGATTCGAACCCCCGAAGGCGTGAAAGCCAACTGGTTTACAGCCAGTCCCATTTGTCCGCTTTGGTACCGACCCTATGGAGCCCACGCGCGGATTTGAACCGCGGACCTACTCCTTACCATGGAGTTGCTCTACCAACTGAGCTACGTGGGCAAAACATTTTTTATCCAACCCCCTTCAACTCTTGGAGTAATTGATCCAATCCTTCATTGGCAGGATTATTTTTCTTGAGTTTGAGATAGTATTTCCAACCAAGCTCTTTTTGTTTCGCCATAATGCATATTTTTGTGATAAAATGAAGCATCTTTGGGTTTGAAGGCTCCAACGTTACAGCTTTCTTGGCGTTTTGTAAAGCATCTTCCACTTTTTCTAATTTAAGTTTGGTTTCTGCAAGTTGAAGATAATGAGACGCAGAGACATTTTTTAATCGTTGCGCAAGTTTTACTACGTGCTCCCATGTAGCTTCGGCATGGAGAAAATTTTTACTTTTCAGATAAATCTCGGCAAGAAGTTTATAAGCACGGAGCGATTTAGGATTTTCTTTAATGACATGCAGGGCCGCTTTTTCCGCATCCTCAAATTTGTCCGTATTCAGCAATTCCTTGGCCTCAAGAAGTTTTGCTTCGTCTTCCTCGCCAAAAGGAAGGTCATCCGCGCTGTTTTTCTGTTTTGTAAATTTTTTCCAGTATGCGTTTTTTATATCCTGTAAATTTTTGTAGTATTGACGCAATTCTCCGGGTAAACGCGCGGCAGATTTAATGCTTGGAATACGCCGAGAAATTTTTGAAATCGCAAGCTGAAATTTTCGTTTGAGCCGTTCTTCAAGGAGAAAACGTTTTTTGTGTTTTTCGCGCAGGACTTCCTCAAATTTAATTTCACGCAAAATCGGCATTTTTTTTGCGATAATAAGGGCAATAAGGGCCAATGAAGAGATAAAAATTATAAATGCGATAATATTAAGCATATAATTGCATGGCAGTTAAAATTTTATTGAATTCCTTTGCTTTTATGCTAGAGCTTCCAATAAGGGCTCCTTGAATCTCATTTTCTTCGCAAAACTCGTTTATATTTTCGCTGTCAACGCTTCCTCCGTATAGAATCGCGGTATTTTCTTCGCAAACCGCGCGCGGAAATGTGTCAATGAGAGCTTGGTGAATCACCCTTAGCATATACAGCACTTCAGACACTTTTGCGGCGTGCCCTGTTCCTATGGCCCATACAGGTTCATAGGCAATAATTAATTTTTGATTCCCAACTAGTTCAACTTTTTCCAGAGCAGTTTCTATCTGCCGCCGCACAATATGATCTTTCGCGCCGCTTCTTCGTTCTTCCATTGATTCGCCGACGCATAAAATTGGAACCAGCATCTCGTCAATCACAGAGCGAACTTTTTTATTTATATTTTCCGGAGTTTCAAAAAGATATATTCGCCGTTCAGAGTGCCCGATTATGACATGGCTACACCCGAGGGATTTGAGATACGCAGGCGAGGTTTCTCCTGTATATGCCCCTGAATTTTCCCAAAAACAATTCTGCGATGCGAGCAGTATAGGCGTGTTTTTCAGCGTTAAACTTATGCGCTCCATACTTAAAAAACTTGGCGCCAGTATCAAGGAAAGTTTCGTTGAAGAAAACGTCATTTGCGCAATTTCTTTTGCAAGCGCAAATTCATCGCGCGGCGCAAGTTTCATTTTCCAATTGGCAATCAGGTATTTCATGGTATTTTCAATTATAGAAGTCTATCACATCACTCAAAATTCTCAAATATCCAATACGCGAGCGATTTGGCGTCCTGAAATCTATCTTCTGATGTTTGCGCGCCAAGGATCGCAACAATAATGTTTTTGCCGTTTTTATTTTTAGCTTGAAATACAAGGCAGTATCCGGCGGCGTCAGTGTGCCCGGTTTTTCCTGCGGTAATAGTGAAAAGATCAGTTGTCAGAAGATCGTTTGTAGTTATTATGCGGCGCTCTTTAGTTTTATTGCCGTTTAAAAGGTAAAAAGAATATCCCTCTTTTGTTGTCGTAGTTTGTAAAAATTCGTTTTTGAATATCTCGCGAGCAAGGAGAGCGATTTCAAAAGCGGTTGATACGTTTCCTGAATCCAGTCCCGACGGTTCAATAAGGCGCGTGTTTTTAAGCTCTAGTTGTGTTGCGAGTTTTTGCGTTTCTGTAGCGTAGGAATCCATAAAACCGCCAGCGCGAGCAAGAGAGATAGCGGCGCTGTTGTCGGAAGAAACGAGCGTAAGATGTAAAAAATCGCGCGCAGTCGCTATTTCACCGCGATAAATGTGCGATTGACCTCCAGAACGCGCATCTCCGTCTTCCATAGTTATCTCACGCGCGAGATTATTTCCGGATACTGTAAGATATATATAACTTGTGATTAATTTTGTAATGCTCGCGATTTGCCGCGTTTGATTGCCATTTTTATTAAATAGAACACGGCCGGTTTCTCCATCAAGCGCAAGAGCAGACGGCGCATCCAATATAGGCTCAATCGCATAAGTGTTTATTTTTGTGAATCCCGGCGTTTCAAAATGCCGTGCGCCATACACTGCGCCCTGTCCTTGCGGAAGCGAAAAATTTGATATAAAAAGTGTGAGCAGAATTTTTGTCAACATATTTTTATTCTCGCCTGACTGCCGTTAGGCAGGCATAGACGTTATTTTCTGGTTTAATTCATAATATTCGGGAAGTTGCTGGACGCGTTCTACGCCAAGCCCTCTTAAGAAGGTCGTGCTGATATTATAGGTTTGATGCGGAGAAGCGGAAAATTCTTCAACAAGACCCGCAATTGTAAGATTTTTTAGAATAACAGCACAATTGACTCCGCGAATATCCTCAAGCTCCGCTCTTGTCAAGGGCCCTCGATAAGAAAGAATCGCAAGAGTGTCAATTTGCGCCTGCGTGAGCGCAGTCTCCTCATCTTTAATAAACTTTTGCATAACAGTTGCATGCTCTGGGGAGGTTGTGAGTTCTGCGCTTTTTCCGTTTGTTGCAATACGTATGCCGCGGCTGTTTTCCTCGTACTCTTTTTGGAGCGAGTTTATTGTGTCTGCCGCTTCTTGCGTTGAAACGCCGGTTAAGTGCGCGATTGCGGAAAATGTTATGGGTTCTCCGGATCCGGCGAGGATCGCTTCAATTTTGCTCTTCTGATGATGCATAAAATTTTTCAATGGTAATTTCTCCCCATGCGGACTGTTGGCGAATAAAAATCGCGCGGGATTTTGCAAGTTCAAGAAGCGCGAGAAAATTTATAATAATCTCATGTTTATACCCGTTTTCTACTAGTTCCGAAAAGAGCGCGCGTTTTGCACTTTTAAGATATTTTTGAATCGTTGCTATGCGTTCATGGAGGTTAAAAATTCGCCGCGCAATGATTCTTGGCGGAAAATTAATTTTCGCGATTTTGCTGACAATGCGCGCAAACGCGCTGTGGATTATTTTTTTGGAAATATTTATTTCATTTTTGTTCGTTAAGGTTGCGCGAAAATTTGCGCTAATACGCGCAGTATACAGGGTATTTTTTCGTTTAGTCCAAATACTGTTCAGTTTTATAGCAATCGCGCGATATTCGCGATATTGCTTCAAATGCGCGACAAGATCATCCGCATTTTCATCCTCATTCTCAAGATGCGGGAGCAAAAGTCTGGTTTTCAATACAACAAGACGGCTACCGATTTCCAAAAAATGAAGCATCGTTTCAAGAGGCGTTTCAGGGTTTTGACTTATGTAAATTAAGTACTGATCTGCAACTCGCGCGAGTGAAATCGTGGAAATTTCAATTTTTTCCTCTTCAATTAATGAAAGCAGAAGATCCAGCGGACCGTCAAATTGTTCTAGTTCAATATGCACTTCAGGAAGTAAAAATTCCCTTTACTTTTTCTAAAATTTCAAATCGCATGAGATCGCGGGCAGTAACTAAAATTGTCAAAAAAATCAGCAACCAAAATCCAATCAAATGCACCCATGTTTCCGTATTAATTGATACGGATTTTCCTTTAAATTTTTCAATAATCACAAATAAAACGCGCCCGCCATCAAGCGCGGGGAGCGGGAGGATATTAATAATTGCAAGATTTAACGAGAGAAGAGCTACAAATTGAATAATATAAATGAAGCCGAGTTCCGCGGCGCGTCCGGAAAGAGCGGCTATCATAACAGGCCCGCCGATGTTTGTGCTGACGCTACGAGTTAAAACAAGATCCTGAATAAGATGAAAAAATCCGGTTACAATTTTTCCGCTTGTCGTCGCGATAGTTTCCGCGCTTTTGTAGAGCGCTATATGCATCGGATAACGAATAATGCCGACTGATCCAAGCGCAACGCCCACTCCGATTTTTTTTGTCTCCGATTCAGTATCGCCAGCTTCATTTCCAATATGAAAGGTTACGAGTTCTGGCGTCAGGTCTTTGGTGAAAATCTCTTTTCCGCGACGTAACTGAATCAGCACAGGCTTTCCTTCTTTGTCCGAGATAAATGATTGCAATTTTTCAAGTTCGCTAAATGGCGTCTCGTTTACTGTTATAATACTGTCGCCTGCTTTTATTCCTGCGCGACCAGCCGGGCCTTTTGGTTCAACATATAGAATTGAAATATATTTTTCTTTGATGAATTTTTCCGGAATTTTTGTGTCGGTTAAATCGCGGGGAAATCCAACTATGTATCCAACTGAAAAAAGAACCAGCGCTAATATAAGATTCATGAAAACGCCGGAAACAAGAATCACCATGCGTTTCCAAGGCGCTTGATGCGAAAAACTGTCGGGATGATCTTTTGATTCTCCATCCTGACCTTTTAAGTTTACAAATCCTCCGATCGGGAGCCAATTAAGAGTCCATTTTACTCCGTCTTTTGAGGTATGTAAGAGCGAAGCGCGCGGCGGAAATCCGATGCCAAACTCTAAAACACGCACGCCGAAATATTTTGCGCTGACAAAATGACCGAACTCGTGAACAACGACAAGAACAGAGAGAATGATAAGAAAAGCAATTATAGTAAGTAACATAGGCGAATGACGTATTGTAATTTTTGCGCGGAAATCTTTCAGGGTTGAATTTTTATTCCAGGTCCCATTGTTGAACACACTGTGATCCTTTGGATAAACGATCCTTTAACTCCTTTTGGCCGCAGTTTCCTAATCTCTCCTAAGAATACCAGTATATTTTCCTCAAGTTTTTTGGCTTCCCAGCTGACCTTGCCGACTATTTGATGGATATTGCCCGAATCATCGTTTCTAAACGTAATCTGCCCTCCATGTAATTTTTTTATTGCCGCCGCCGCCTCGGTAACAGCGGTTCCATTTTTTGGAGAAGGCATAATCCCTTTCACTCCAAGCACCTTCGCGATTTTTGTGAGTTCTTTCATGAAATCCGTTGTGGCAACAGCAATGTCAAAATTAATTTTTTGCGATTTAGCGATTTCTTCAACTAATTCTTTCCCGCCGACAATAAAGGCTCCAGCGGTTTTTGCCTCTTTCTGTTGTGATTCAGTAAAGGCGGCGATACGCAATGTTTTCCCGGTGCCGTGCGGAAGCGTTGTGAGTCCGCGAACAGTTTGATCTGATTTTTTTGGATCAATACCAAGCTTTATATGCGCTTCAACTGATTCGTCAAAACGCGCTCCAGTGAGTTCCTTTAAGAGCGCTATTGCCTCTGCGATAGGGTAAACCCCTTTTGCTTCTGTTTTTGCAAGAGCCGCGCGGAAACGTTTGGATTTTTGGGACATAAATTTACGTGGTGTAAACGAATGACCCCTTCTTAAGCCACTCTCCCACCTTTATTTAATGGAGCAACTATATCATCAAATTTTTTCTTGGTCAACGTTTTTGCAAACAAGGAATATAACAGTTTCATAAATTCCACAACAAGAAGAACAACGGTAACCTCCGCGATAATCATAGCCCATTCAAGCGATCCTAGCTCTTGCACATGCAGAAATCGGGCAAGCGGAGGCGCGTAGAGCGCAAGCATCTGAAGCGCAAAACTTACTCCTACAGCAAGGATCAGCCAAGAGTTTGAAAAAAGTTTTCGTATTTGAAACGGATGACCCAGATCTCGTATACTGTAGACATAAGCAAGCGTATTAAAGGCGAGCGTTGTAAAAGCGACTGTCCGCGCGATTTCCAATCCCTCGCGCGCGTAAAAAAAATAAAAAAGCCCTGCCGTCATAATACCGCCGATAGAGCTGATGAGCGCAATAAACAGTTTCATCTGAAAAGTTACCAAAGACGCTTGGCTACCAATCGGTTTTTTGTTCAGAATAGTTTTGTCCGCAGGTTCGAGCGTTAGCGCAAAAGACGGGAGACCGTCTGTGATTATATTAATCCACAATAGTTGCGCCGCCGTAAGCGGAAGAGGAAGTTTAAAAATAAAGGATGAAACGAGCAAGATAATCGCGGAAAAACTGTCTGCGAGAAAGTATAAAATAACAGTGCGGATATTATTGAAAATAATTCGTCCTTCGCGGATCGCGGAGATAATCACAGAAAAATTATTGTCTAAAAGTACCATATCCGCCGATTCCTTCGCAGTGTCAGTCCCGGAACCGAGCGCAATTCCGATGTCGGCCTCCGCAAGAGCTGGGGCGTCATTCACGCCGTCTCCGGTCATTGCAACGACCCACCCTCGTTTTCTAAGCGCCGAAACAAGCGCAAGTTTGTCCTCCGGAGCAACGCGGGCGAATACTGAAGCCGTGTTTAGAATTATTTCGCGCGCGCGATCGTCGCTTTTTGTAAATATATCTCCTTCAACCACTGCTTCATTTTTTCCAATCAATCCAAGTTCAATCCCGATACATTGCGCCGTCAGTTTATGATCTCCTGTTAACATTAGAACTCTGATTCCTGCCTCTTTCGCTTTTGCTAAAGTATCTTTAACGTCAAAACGCAACGGATCGCGCAATCCGTACAAACACACGAACGTTATGCCTTCCTCAAGAAGTTCTAGCAAAGGGCGAGCGCGGTCTTTTGCCCCGACTTCACGGAATCCGGCGAGAAGAACGCGAAATCCGTTTTTGGAAAGTGCTGTAATCCGCTCTGCAATCGCATCTTTTTCTCCGCGGACGATCGGTTTTATCACGCCATTGTGATATATCTGTTTAATATCGCGCAGAAGTTTTTCAGGCGCGCCTTTGACAAAAAGTTCAAATTTTTCTCGCCCATCGTATTTATGCAAAGTGATCATGGATTTTACGCCTGAACTGAAAGGAACTTCGTATAGACGCGGGTATTTTGAGTGGAGTTGTGAAACGTCAATCCCTGATTGAAGAGCTGCCTTGTAAAGCGCTTGATCAACAGGCGTGCCGGAGACGACTCGCTCGTTTAAGTGCGCATCTGTTTCTTCATAAGCGTCATTGCACAAAACTCCGATCTCAAGAGCTTTCACAAGTTCCTTGCTTTTTTCCTCAACCTGACTTCCGGAAACCCCTGTGTGTCCGTTTGCCGTTTCTATACGCTCCACTTCCATAATACCCTCTGTAAGCGTGCCAGTTTTGTCAACGCAGATAATAGATGTGCTTCCGAGCGTCTCTGCCGCAGAAAGCCGCCGCACAAGGGCTTTTTCACGAAGTATTCTCTGCATGCCAATTGCTAGAATCGCTGTAACGGTTATTGCTAGCCCTTCGGGAATTGCCGCAACAGCAACGGCAACCGAAGTCAATAACATCTCCTCAAAACTTTTTCCGGCCCAAAGACCGATTATAAAAATAACGAATGCAAACGCGAGGATTACTCCGCCGAGCATTCGCGAGAATCGCTCAAGTTTTTTTGCAAGTAGCGATGGTTCCTCATCTGACTGCTCTATTGCTTTCGCGATTTTTCCTATGTAACTCAAACTCCCGATTGATGTTACAACAAATTCTCCGTTTCCTTCAGTAACCACGGTTCCGCTCCGCACACAATTTGTTTGATCTATGCGCGAAGTTAAAAGAGCGAGCGTGTGATGCATTTTGCATACAGGTTCTGACTCACCGGTAACAGAAGATTCGTTTATGAAAAGATTATTGCTTTTAATGAGCCGTCCGTCTCCCGAAACGCGATCGCCTGGAGTTAAGCGCACAATGTCGCCCGGAACAATTAGTTCAGCGTTTATAGTTTTCATCGTCCCGTCTCTTCGCGCCTTGACTGTGTAAACAAGCGCGTTACGAAGCGTTTCAAACGCGGATTCGGCTTTGTGTTCCTGCAAAAATCCAAAAATCGCGTTTACAAGTATTGCAACCGCAATAACTGCGGCGTCGCCATATTTTCCGAGAGTCGCGCTTATAACAAAAGCCGCAATTAAAATAAGAATAAGCGCGTTTTGAAACTGATGAGCAAAAATTGCAAATGCGCCGCGCCGTTTCTTTTGCGGAACAAGATTTAATCCGTATTTTTCGCGGCGTTTTGCGGCTTCAATTTCAGTTAGCCCGAGAGGAGAAGTTTTCAATTTTTTACATACCTCGGGGATGGTGAGATGATGAAATTGTTGAGATGATTGTGGCATGTGTATTTATCAGTATAACAAAAAAGCAGGAATTGCGGAAATCCTGCTTTAATTTTTGCGACAAATAAAAAAACTGTTCTATTTTTTTCTCTCCCAGTCGTACAAAAGCGGGGACGCGAGAAAGATGGAAGAGTAGGTGCCAACGCTTATGCCTATAGTAAGCGCGAGGGAAAAATAAAATGTCGCTCCTCCGCCGAAAAAGAGAAGCGCGAAGAGAACAAGGAGAATTGTGAGCGAGGTGTTTAATGAGCGAACCATTGTGTCGGCAACGCTTTTATTGACGATTATGGCAAGATCATTTTCAAAACGGTGGCGTATCAGATTTTCGCGGATGCGATCAAAAACCACAATTGTGTCGTTTACCGAATATCCGAGAACAAGAAGGATCGCGGCGATAAATGAACTGTCAATTTCAACATCAAAAAATTTTCCGAGTACCGCAAAAACGCCAATTGTTATTGAAACGTCGTGAATAAGCGCGATAATAGCGACAGTTGCGAATTTCCATGCAAACCCTTTTTGAGACCTGACTTTTCCGACATGCCTGAATGCCCATGCCACATAGAACATTATGCCCGAAAGCACGAGCGCTAATTGCAGAAACGCCTTGCTCTGCAATTCTTTTCCGATTGTTGGCCCGACAGACTCAAAACGTTGTTCAGTGATCTTGACGCTTTCTTTAAGTCCGGCGGTTTTTGCGTATACTTGCGCTCCGTTTTGAATAAGAGCGATTACATCTCCATGCTCTTTTTCGCTCAAAGCCCTTAAACGTATGAGAAATCCGGTTCCTGTGTCTTGCACTCGCGCCTCTCCAATTTTTGGTTCGGTCGCGGTTTCAAGCCATCGTTCAATGTCAATCGCGTTTCCGGCTTCTTTCGGAGTGATCGTGATTTCAAAAAGAGCGCCTCCTGCAAAGTCAATGCCGAGATTTAGACCAAATAGTATAAGAACTACTATGCTACCGAGAACAAGAGCGCTAGAAAAAATATAGTAAATGATGCGAAATTTTAACATAACTTTGAACTTTTAATCCTGCCTGTCGGCAGACAGGTTTTGAACTTTAAACTTTTCTATTCCCCACGCCCATCCTCCGCCTCCTCCGCGCCGCGCGATGAATTTCAATAATACTTTAGAAACCGTGATTGCTGTAAACATACTTATCAAAACGCCGATTGAAAGCGTGATTCCGAATCCTTTAACTAAACTTTCACCAAGCAATATGAGAACAAAAGCTGTAATGAGTGTTGAGATATTTGAGTCCCGAATAGACGACCATGCCCGGGAAAATCCCTCGTCAATCGCGGCATGCAAGGTTTTCCCGGCGCGAAGTTCTTCTTTCATGCGTTCAAAAATAAGAACATTTGTGTCAACCGCCATACCGATAGACATAATAAACCCTGCTATTCCGGATAACGAGAGCACAATCGGAATAAGTTTGAATAACGTAATAATAATGAGCGTGTAAATCAAAAGAGAAACCGAGGCGATAATGCCGGGCAGGCGGTAGAATGTGATCATAAAAATTACAACAAGAATCATGCCGATGATGCCCGCAAGAAAACTTTGCTCCACCGCGGATGCCCCGAGCGTTGCGCCCACTTGATATTGACTGACAATTGAAATTGGCAGAGGAAGCGCGCCCGCGTTTAACCGTTTGGCAAGCTCTTGGGCTTCTGGGAGTGTGAATGTGCCAGTGATGACTGCGCTTCCGCCGGTAATTTTTTGCTGAACTCGGGGAGCTGATATGACATTGCCGTCCAAAAAAATAGCAACCATCTTATCAACATTTCGCGCGGTAATTTCTTCAAAAAGCCGGGCGCCATCGGTATTGAATTCAAGCGATACAATAGGAAATCCTGTATTTTGATCAAATTGCACGCCTGCGCGTTTCAGGTATTCTCCTGAAAGTTGCGTATTTTTCCACTGCTCCAGCGGTTGTTTTGGATCAAGCGATTGAGTGCGGAAAAGAATGTGGCGGCCGCGAACTTCCTCAACAATATCGCCACCTTCCTTCTTGTCTCCGCACGGCGCAATCGCGTTGTCTTTTTTATTTTTACAATGCGATTCTATGCGTCTTATGAGATGATATCCGAATGGAGTTTCCACCACTTCTCCATATATCTCGTTGTCTTTTGTTTTTTCAAAGAGCACTGTGTCAAATTCGGGCACAAACACCCCTTTTTCCACAAAATCAAGGTCCCCGCCTTTTTCTTGAGAACCAAGGTCCTCTGAAAATTCCCGGGCTTTTTCCGCAAATTTTTCATCTGTCGCGCTTCCTAGTTCTTTCAGTAGATTTTCGGCTTTTACTTTCTGTTCTTTGTTAAACTGCGCGCGCGAAAACTTTTCCTCCTCGGTAAGAGGGATCGGCTCTGCTTCTTCCTTGAATTCTAAAACCGGCGTGTCGCCGATTCGCTCTATCGCCTGTTTAATATCTGTAACGCCCGGGAGTTCAACAATGATGCGATAACCTTCCTTTGTTTTGTTGGTCTGCACTAGAGCTTCGCCTACTCCAAGCGCGTTTACTCGTTCTTCAATTACATTTCGCGTTGCCTCAACCGCGGATGAACGATCCTGCGTCTCTATCTTTGAAAGGTCTGTTTCATATTCAAGATGGGCGCCTCCAGCAAGATCAAGCCCCAAGTGCAGTTTCACTTCTTTTCGTATCCAGTCAGGCCCTTTTGGATATGTAAAAAGCGCTCCAAACATTCCGAGCGCGAGAACGAGTAGTGCCTGAAAGCGAATTTTGTGAGATGGAGTCATGAGTAATGTTTATATCAAATGTTTTTATGCTTGGCAAGTTTGGCGTTTATTACGCCCCATGGCACTTTTTATATTTTTTCCCGCTTCCGCACCAGCACTGTTCATTTCGGCCTGGTTTTGTTCCGGTTTTCGGTAAAACTTCCTGACTTTGTATTATTGGCGCGGGCGTTCTGGTATTCGTTTGGTATGCGATAAAAATTTTATAGATACTGCCCGCGACCTGCCGCTCAATTTCCCGCGTCAGCGCCTTATACATAGAAAACGCCTCGCGTTTGTATTCCACAAGCGGATCTCTCTGGCCATAACCGCGTAGCCCTATCCCGACGCGCAAATGTTCAATCGCATCCAAATGGGCGACCCATAAAGTATCAATTGTGCGCAAGAGAAGCGTTTTTTCTATATGCTTTTTAGCTTCAGAGTCCAAATGCGAACCGTAATCGTCATACTGCGCTTTAGAGAGCTCATATATTTCCCGCGCTACTCGCTCCTTGTCAATTTCATAATTTACAACTTGTAATTTATAATTTGTAATTTCAAGAGGAATGCTTGCCAACACTCGTTTTAATTCCTCCATATTATTTCCAAATTCTCTAAGCGCCTGCTCTATTTCCGCGCGCACCATATCTAAAATTATCGGCTGAAGCGGTTCATCGCGTTCAAACGCTTGTAAAATATCGTTCCGTCGGCCGTAAATTGTCGCGCGTTGTTTGTTGATTACGTCATCATATTCAACAAGATGTTTACGGATGTCAAAGTTATGCCCTTCAACGCGTTCTTGCGCCTTTTCAATTGATTTTGAGATCATCTTATTTTCAATCGGCATATCTTCAGGAAGGCCTAGCCGATCCATAATGTTTTTCACTCGCTCGCCTCCAAAAATTCTCATAAGATCATCTTCAAGCGAGATGAAAAATTGAGATTCGCCAGCGTCTCCCTGCCTGCCGCTTCTTCCCCGCAGTTGATTGTCAATTCTCCGGGCTTCGTGCCGCTCGGAACCAAAGACGCACAATCCGCCAAGTAGGCGCACCTCTTTTGAAACTTCATGATCCGGCGGGTTTCCGCCCAAGATAATGTCAACTCCGCGGCCTGCCATGTTTGTTGCGAGCGTTACCGCCTTTAACCGCCCGGCTTGCGCGATTGTTTCGGCCTCGCGCTCATGCTGTTTTGCATTCAAAATATTGTGCGGCACGCCGGCCTTTGTTAAAAGCTCGCTCAATAATTCATTTTTTTCAATGGAAATGGTGCCGATTAAAACCGGTTGCCCGCGTTCATACTTTTCCTTAACAGAATCCACAAGCGAGCGAAATTTTCCGCGTTCGTTTTTGTAAACAACGTCTCTCTTATCGGCGCGAATCATCGGACGATTTGTCGGAATCTGCGTTACATGCAAATTATAAATTTTGTGAAACTCCTCTGCTTCTGTCGCGGCAGTGCCGGTCATTCCGGAAAGTTTCGTATACATGCGAAAATAATTCTGAATCGTAATTGTCGCAAGAGTGTGCGACTCTTCTTTAACAGGCACGTCTTCCTTTGCTTCAATCGCCTGATGTAGTCCTTGCGAGTATCGCCTTCCGTGCATGAGCCTGCCTGTAAATTGATCAACAATAATCACATTCCCCTCTTTCACCATGTAATCTTTGTCTTTCTTATAGAGAAACTGCGCCTTTAGTGATTGATCAAGATGAAACGCCAAAGTTACGTCTTCGGTATAGATGTTTGGAACGCCCAGCAACCGTTCCATTTTTGCGATTCCCTCATCACTCAAAGAAACCGCGTGCCGTTCTTCGTCAACGCTGAAGTCTGCCGCGCCGGCGAGCATTGTAACGAGCCGCGCAAATTTTTTGTACAGGTCCGCGGATTTTCTGTCTGGTTGAGAGATGATAAGCGGAGTTCTCGCCTCATCAATCAATATAGAATCAACTTCATCAATAATTGCGTAATAATGCCCGCGCTGAACTTTTTGGCTCATCTCATAAACCATGTTGTCTCGCAAATAATCAAAACCAAATTCGCTGTTGATGCCGTAAATGATGTCGGCGCGATATGCCTCTCTCCTTTCTACAGGGCGCAAAAAATCCATATCAACCTTAAACGCATGAGTCTCTGCATGCTCTTCCTCCTCATCTTTGCGTGCTTCGCGATCGTAAATTAGCGCTTTTCCCTGTTGCTGGAGGCAGGATGTCGTGAGCCCTAAAAAGTTGTAAATGCGCCCCATCCATGATGTGTCGCGCCGCGCAAGATAGTCGTTTACTGTAACGATGTGAACGCCAATGCCAAGAAGAGAATTCAAATATGACGGAAGCGTGGCCGCGAGCGTTTTTCCCTCGCCTGTTTTCATCTCCGCGATGTTTCCTTCGTGGAGCGTATAGCCGCCCATAATTTGCGCATCGTAATGGCGTTGCCCCAGTGTACGTTTTGATGCCTCGCGCACTGCGGAAAACGCCTGCGCGCGAATTTGTTCCAGTTGCGCGCGTTTCTCTTCAATAGATGAAAATTGCGCGATTTCCTCTTTCCACTTTAGGGTTAAAGCCGCGATTTCTTCATCGCCTTTCTTTTCAAATTCCGGTTCAAGTTTGTTTACTTCACTCGCGATCTCTTCAAGTTTTTTGATAACTTTGGCATTCGGATCGCCTAAGAATTTTTTTAGGATGGATGACATATTATTTTTGTTGTCTATAAATATTTTCAATAAAATCCTTTATCTCTCGCTCAAATCTTTCTTGGTTGAATCGTTCCGTCAGTTCTTTGATTTTCGCGTAGTTGAATTCTTTGTCCTTGAAATGAACTATCGTATTTGCGAGCGACTCCCAGCACTGCTCATCAAAAAACATTCCAGCGACGCCTTCTTCAACTGTTTCAAGCGCGCCTCCTCCGCGATAAGCAATCACCGGGGTTCCGGCGGCCATTGCTTCAACTGCCGTGATTCCAAAATCCTCTTCCTGCGGATGAATAAGCGCGCGGGCATGCCCTATAATATCATTTTTTCGCTTTACGTCCAGAATTTCGCCTAAAAACTCAATGTTGCTGTTGGCTTTTTTCTTCAGATAGCGCGTCTCCCATCCGCCGCCGATAATTTTCAAAGGCAGGCGCATTTCGTTAAAAGCTTCTATTGCAAGATCAACCCGTTTATATGGACGAAGCCGAGAAACAACAACAAAATAATTTTTCTTTTCAGAGACAAGCGCGTATTTGTCGGTTTCAACAGGAGGATAAATAACCGTTGAGTCGCGGTGATAAAATCGCTTGATGCGCTTAGCCACAAAATTGCTGTTTGCGATAAATTCATCCACGCGCCCGGCCGCTTGAAAATCCCAAAGCCGCATTAAAGTCAAAAGCGGAGGAAGAAATTTTTTGACAATCGCGTTTTTATTATGAAGTTCAACGATATATTCCCATGAGTCGGACCATAAATAACGCGTCGGCGTGTGGCAGTAGCAGATGTGAATCGCGCCGACGTCGGTAATGACGCCTTTTGAAAACGCGGACGAATCCGAAAGCACAACGTCGTATCCTTTTAAGTTCAAGGATTCAACCGCGGTCGGCATGAGAGGCAGAAACCATTTGAAATGTGTCTGTACGAGTCTCTGATCTTGTAAAAATGACCCGGTAATTTTTGTTCCGCTGAAAAATTTTCCGGCAATTGCTGGATCATACAAAATAGTAAAAATCGGAGCGCCCGGAAACATTTCTGTAAATGTCTTAAGCACCTTCTCGGCTCCGCCGATTTGATTTAAGTGATCGTGAACGAGGGCGATGTTCATACAGCTCCTTCCTTCCTCCATAAAACCGCAAACGGCGTTTTAAGAAGAATTGCGATGTCCATTTTCAGGTTCCAATGTTCAACATAGTAAAGATCAAGCCGGGCTTCTTCGTCAAAATCAAGCGCGCTTCTTCCTGAAATCTGCGCGCATCCTGTGATTCCCGGGCGAATGTTCAACAGTTTGCGCTGATACGGTTTATATCTCGTTACCTCTTCCTCTTCGTGCGGACGCGGGCCAACGAGACTCATGGCGCCGATAAGAACATTGTAAAAATTCGGCAGTTCGTCCAGGCTCCATCGCCGCAGAAAACGCCCGGTCGGCGTTATCCTGGGATCATTTTTCATTTTGAATAAAGGCCCGTTTCGTTCATTCATTGGCAGAAGTTTTGGTTTCAATTCTTCCGCGTCTTTTATCATTGAGCGAAATTTATAAAGTTTGAAGGATTTGCCGTTTTCCCCGACGCGCGCAAGTTTTACAAATACCGCGCCATGAGACGTAAATTTAATAAAGAGCGCGATAATGATTCCTGGGATGAAAAATATAAGGAGCGCGAGCGCGCTTAGAAAAATATCCATAATGCGTTTTCGGACTCGCCCCCACCCTTCAAGCGGAGTGCGTTTAATGCTGATAAGAGGAAATCCTACTATCGCTTCCATTTCAATGCGCGGCAAGGCGGCTGAAAAAATGTCTGGCGCGTATCTGAAATCCATATGCCGCGTTTCGCAGAGGACGAGAAATTCATTCACTTTTTCTTTTGAAAAATTCAGGTCAGTGAGGATAACTTCTTCAATTTGATGGTTTGTCAATTTTTGTTCAAGTTGCGAGGCTGTGAATACCCTGCCACAAACTCTATAACCCCATCCGCGATTTCGTGAAAGCGTCTCAATAAAATGGGTTGTGTTTGAGTCCCCGCCGATAACTATCACCGGCTTTGTGCCTATGAGATGCGCGAGAAGTATTTTACGGATGATCCGAACAATGCCCCGCGCGATGATAACGAAAAGTATCGCAAACCCTGAACCTGTAAGAATGATGAACCGCGAGGCATAAAAAAAATCGCGCTTGAAAAAAAGAAATACCACGACTCCAACCATTCCGGCAATTGTCGCGAGGATAATTTTACCGATCTGATCAATAAACACCCGCAGTTGTTTTGGGTTGTAAAGCCCGGCAATCGCAAAAAAAATCACCCAAACTACCGCCATTCCCGCAACAAACACAAGATATTGCCTAAGAGGAAGCTGATAAAATATCGGACTCACAAGCTCAAACTGCCTGATGAAATCTGTGGAACGCAGGCGATACGCAACGATACTTGCGAGGATAAACATTGCGTAATCAAGAGGCGGAAGTATAAGTGTATAAAAAAATTCCGAACGGCGCATATGCCAGATACTATATCGCTCTTTTGTATTTTTCGCAACCTTGCCAAGTATTAAATTTTATGGTATTTTACACCTTGCTTTGACAACTCGAGTAATCGCCCCGCTTCGCTCTTACGAGCTACGTGGGGAGGAAAGTCCGGACTCCTTTTCCGATGAAAATCGGAATGACAATGCTTAGCAGATAACGTCTGCCGCTTCGCGTTAATTAAAGTTAGCGCGTAGTAGGGAAAGTGCCACAGAGACAATACCGCCCACACTAGCTTTAGCGAAGGTGGGTAAGGGTGAAAAGTGTGGTGTAAGAGACCACGGCTTGTATAGGCAACTATACAAGGAGGAAAACCCTAGGCGGAGAAAGCAGGAATGGTACCCCTTGCTAACTTTTTATTGCAATCACATATGCGAGGCAAACGACTGAAATTAAAAGTTAGCGAGGGGAGCCCTGCGCTTGAGCCTGATGGCGACGTCAGGCCTTAGGTAGATGATTACTTAGAAACAGAATCCGGCTTATGAGGTTCCAAGGCAATAAAAATAGCCTAAGAAATTTTCTTGGCTATTTTTTAATTTCACCAATAATTCCAATCATCTCATTCACACGCTTTTCCCACGAGTTCTCTTTTGCATATTCTATCCGTTTTCTGGCGCGATCTTCAGTGTTTTCAGAAAGCGCGCGATCAATCGCTTCGCTGAATTCATCGTAGCTTTTTGCGTAATACAAAAGATCGCTGTCAGACACAAGTTTTTGAGTCGCCACAACAGGAAGCCCTGCGGCAAGGTACTCGTAAAATTTCATCGGATTCATGGAAGTGGTAAGTTCATTTATTTTATGCGGGATAATTGCCACGTCAAAAGTTGAGAGATAATGTTTGAGTTCATTGTTCGGCACAGGCCCTGTAAAAATAACATTTCCGCATGCGCTCACTCTATGCGCTTCCGCGTCCTTCCACACAGGTCCAACAAACACAAATTGCTTATCTTTCTTTGATTTCGCAAGAAAACATACGAGATCAAAATCAACTCTAGACTGGATAGTGCCAACATATCCGATTGTCGTTTTTTTCTTCCGCAAAGGCGCGCGGTCAATGCTTGCCGAATCAACTCCGTTTGGAATCCAGCGCGTATTTTTATGATCATAAAACAGATGATTCTTCAAGTGTTCAGAAACTGTAAAAATGCAGTCAGAATTTTTCGCGATCAGAGAGTAATTGCGCGCTAGAACTTTAATGTATTTGCGGTATGCCGGATGCGCGCGCCAATCGTCCACAGCGTCAAACACAATTATGTCGTTTGGAAGCTCGCTGAAGCAATTAGCGTATAATGGAAAGTACGACCAAATAATGCGCGTCTCGTTTTCGTTTTTATCTGTCGCTCCAAGACGTTTGAGACGACCGCACAAACCGCTCATGCAGTAGGTAGTATACACTTTCAGTTTATCCTTCACGCTATAGAGGATGCCTCCATAATCCTTTGCAATGATGCGATAACTGGTTTTATAAATTTCAAACGATACAAACAAAAATGCGGAGAGTTTTTTCCGCCACTGCAAAGGAAGATATTCAACCATAATCACCTCCCTAACTTCCCGACGTTTCAGCAATTCATTAAGAATGTAGTAGTTTCGGTTTCGCACCCCCCGCCCCCATTCTTTGTAAGAAGACATGGAAAACATCAGAATGCGATATTGCGGAGTTTTCATATCAGTAATCAAATTTTTGTTTTACGCGCTCATATCCATTTTCCCCCATTTTACGCGCCAAAAAAGGATTTTTCATGCATGTTTCAATCGCGCGCGCGATATCTTTCGGATCTAACGGATCAACAAGAAATCCTGTGCGTCCTTCATCAACAGCTTCTGGAATCCCCCCGCTTCTTCCGCCGATCGCGGGTTTTTTAAAAACAGCGGCTTCAAGAAACACAATACCAAACCCTTCAACGTCTCCATCAATATCGCGCGAAGGCATTATAAAAGCGTCGCATGATTTGTAATATCCGAAAATCGCCGGGCGGGAGATTGATCCAAAAAAACGCACAGCATTTTCTATGTTACAGGTTTTAGCTATCTCGCGCAAACGCATTTCATCGTCTCCTTCGCCGATAATCCAGTAACTTATCCTCGGTAAACGCGAAATTGCGCGAATCACCATGTCAAAACCTTTGCGCTTTACAAGGCGCCCGACGCTCAATAGAACAAACGGCGCGTCTTTTGGAATGAGCGGCGAGGAGAGCGAATCTTTTTCAAGCGCCGAAGAACTGACCCGCGGATATTCAACAATGATTTTTCCGCGCGGAATTCCGTAGCGATTTGCGATACTGCCCCGCACATATTCGGAATTTGAGCGCAATTCACCCGCATTTGAAAGAATGACGCGCGTCCAGAAACGTTTCCAAAAAGAAAGTCTGGACAGAACGTCTTTCCCATGCGCGTAAACATTATATGAAATGCCGCAAAAAAATTTCAAAACAAGCGCTAAATAGCCGAGCGGCAGTATATTTCCGACAAGAAGTCTGTTGAATTTTTTTCTCCGATGAAAAAGCTCCGGAAAATAAGAAAGCCATGAAAGAGGAGTTTTTTTATATTCCAAATGAAGAACCATAACCGCGCCCTTCGCGCGTTTCACTGTAACAGCATAATATTCCGCCATGCCGCCGATATCTGGAGGATAATCAAAAGTAACAAGAAGAGATTTCATAGAAGATGCCGCAAAAATTTGAGGTTAATGCCGCGAAAAATAAAAAGCGCGACAAAATATACGACGCATCCGAGAAGGATCAAAAAATACCACTGCGCATATGGAGACAAAAATTCAAGCGCCGCGTACATTATTATTGAAGACAAAATTACTTTTGCCGCGTGCCGCGCGAGTGCGCCTCCAATGACTGCAATACGCTCGCGAATAAAATACGCGTCTGACGCAAAGATCAAAATGTGAGTTGCAAGAAGAGCGACTGCGGCTCCAACTACGCCAAAACTCGGTATTAGAAATATATCCAAACCAATAAGCGCGATTATTCCGAACGCGCGTGAAATGGCCGTGCGCTTTTGGCGATTTATCGCGTTTAAAAGATTCCCTGTCGGGAAGGCGAGAAAAATAAACGGAAGCGAAAAGAGGATAATTTTTGAAGGTATAATCGCTGGAGAATACTCATCCCGAAATAACGCGCGCAAAATCTCGTCTCCAAGCGCAAAAAATCCGACTGAAAGCGGGATGCTGATTGCGAGAAGGTATTCAAAAGTATAACGGAATATAGTCCGCAGTCCTTCTTCTGATTTTTCGTGCAAGTGTGAAAATGCCGGATATATCGCGCCCATAAGCGCGGTTGGCAGTGTTAAAGAAAGCGCTGTAACTATTTTAAGAGGCACGCTATAAAGCCCGACAGCGCGATAATCTGCCGAGAACTGGCGCAAAAGCACAATGTCAATTGTGTTTAAAATTTTCACCACAATCGCAACTGCGGCAAAAGATGGGATGCTTTTAAGAAGAAATTTTACAGTCGCGGAATCATAACAAGGATATATTCGCAGACGAAATTTTTTCAAAAGAACAAAAGATACGAATGCGATATTTATGATTGTGGCGACAAGAAGCGCGTAAATGAGAAAGCGGATATCGCCTGAAAGTTGTATTGAAACAACCCCTATTAAAACAGTAACAAGTTGCGAAATTAAAACCCCAATGCTTTCGTATTGCAATTTTTGCAGGGCGCGGAGAGCTCCGTACAGAAAAAGCGCGATGTTGTCCAACACAACCCAGATAAATGCGAGCGTAATAAGACCGCTCGTGTTTGCGTGGAAAATTCGCGCGCTTCCGATTGTCGCGATTCCAGCAATAATAAAAAGCGGAATTTTAATTGCAAACGCGGCGTTGATATAGCGCATTGCCTCAACTGGTTTTTTTGAGGCTTCGCGCACAAAGACGAGATATAATCCAAGATCGCCGATAATAAAAAAGAGCGTTGCGTACGATAACACGAACTGCAAACGCCCCAAATCTTCGGCTCCGCCGGGAAGATTATTTGAATAATACCAAAAATAAACGCTTGAAATGATCCTCTGAATCACGAGGGCTCCTGTGAAAAAAATACTGTTTCTTGCAATGCTACGCGCGGTGTGCATATTTCGCTATGGTAGCATAAGAGCCCGAGAAAAGACAACTAAACTGAATTCATTCCTGATACAGTATCAGTTACTTTACCAATCACCCTTTCCGATCCTTTTCTTGCTAAAATTTCTTTTAATTTCAGAATTATTCTGTAATACTCTTCCTTTGGAAGGTTTTTCATGATTTCTTCGGCTCTATTTAGATGGCTTATTTCCGGAATCTCATTTCTAACAGCAAAAATCGCGTCATTAAACATTTTCAGTTTTTCCGCATCTGTATAAGGCGTATCTTTCCTAAAATGGATCATAAAATCCTTCACGAAAGCTTCTTTCCATGGTTCTTTTATTTCAGTGCTACGCATTGTTTCTTGGTTCATAGCAATAAAATTACTGCACTACAACGTTGATTTGAAAAATAAACGCTGAAATGCAAAATTAAAACTTTTCTCTTATTCGTAATTAGTAATTCTTAATTCGTAATCATTGAAGCAAAAGTAGAAATTTTATAGAGGTATTTGGCTTGTATAGTACTGTATGCTATCATTCCTAATCTACAAAAGTAGAAATTTTATAGAGGTATTTGGCAATATCATTTTTCCTCTTCACCCATTCATATCTACAAAAGTAGAAATTTTATAGAGGTATTTGGCTAATCAGCAAGAATATATTCAACGATGAATCTACAAAAGTAGAAATTTTATAGAGGTATTTGGCCGCGGCTAATTCGCCTAACGATACCTATCTACAAAAGTAGAAATTTTATAGAGGTATTTGGCTTCATAAAAAGTTCTCTCTAGATGATATCTACAAAAGTAGAAATTTTATAGAGGTATTTGGCTAATGCAACACAGACAGGGAATGTAAATCTACAAAAGTAGAAATTTTATAGAGGTATTTGGCCATTGAAGATAAATTCAAAGAGACACTATCTACAAAAGTAGAAATTTTATAGAGGTATTTGGCAAAAATATGAAGAAATACCAAGAACTGAATCTACAAAAGTAGAAATTTTATAGAGGTATTTGGCTGATGAATGCGAACACCGAAAAGAACGATCTACAAAAGTAGAAATTTTATAGAGGTATTTGGCTTTTTGTTCAGTTCGTCAGAAGTATTATCTACAAAAGTAGAAATTTTATAGAGGTATTTGGCCTCACACACGCTGATGCAGACAACAATCTACAAAAGTAGAAATTTTATAGAGGTATTTGGCGCGAGAGCAGGGATTTGGAACGTAATATCTACAAAAGTAGAAATTTTATAGAGGTATTTGGCATGTTGATGGAAAAACTCCCACAGACATCTACAAAAGTAGAAATTTTATAGAGGTATTTGGCACTGAATGTGCCTATAATAAGCCAAAAAGATGCAAATCTTGCATAAAGCAAAGACGACTTTTTGGCTTATTGTAGGGCTTTGGAAAATATAAAGACCAAGGTTTGGTCAATTTGGTTAATACCTGCATCATAACTTCTACTTTTCTACTTTTTGTGAGTTTTCAAAGATCCGTCAGGCACACCACTTCTTTCTCTTGATGTGCCGCCGCGCCATAACGCCGAACTTTCTTCTTGCACCCTTCGCATAACTGCATTATATATACGCTATCAGTAAGCTCAAATTTTTGCTTATACTTGCATTCTACCTCGCTCACTATATTTTGCAAGACTCGCTGGCTGTTCCGCAACTCAAACACAGAATACTGCATGCGATTCCCAAACTTCTTTAAAAACTTAGAAAACCGCGACCGCTTTTTATCATTTGTTATATCGTACGAAACAATCAGCATAATCGTAAAACCCGGTTATCCGCTTACCTTAAAAAACGGATAATCAGTTGTGTTATTCAAAATGCAATAATAAAAATCCCGCGCATACACAAACAAATCTTCCTTGCGCTCCATAATGCTGTCAAAAAACAGCTCAAGATATTTTTGCTGGTTTTGATACGACAACTGATACTGCCCGCGCGAAACAGTAAAATCTTTTTTATCAATTTGCTTTAAGCGATACGCCTTATAAATTTGTTTATCAATGACGCACCGAAACGGCTCCATCACATCGCACGCCAGCGATTTGCGCTGAAAAAACAGCTTGTGGTATATGCCTTTATAGGTATCAAAGCCGTAGAGCCGCAGAAGCGCGTCGGTGAAATTAAATAAAAACGTGTAGCCAATATCCATAAGCACGTTTGTTATATCTCCCTTTGTGCGCGGGCTTCGCCTAATCCATCCAAATTCTTTAAAGTATTGCTGAAAAAATTCTCGCGTGTGTTGTCCTTCCGTGCCGAGTAATGCTTTGTGATTTTTTACCGCATCAATATTTAACGCCGCTTCTTTATACGCGCTCACTGGCTTTGGCATTTTTTCCACTTTGTTTAAGAGGTGCAGTTGATTATAAGTTTTGTTTTTGACGATATTTTTTGCGATTTCAAAATCGTTTTTCAGGGAGTACTGTTTGGCGCGCAAGAGATAGTTCCCTTCCGCTTCAGCGACAACAGACGCATACACCTCAAAATTCTGTTTCAGCAAGAAAAGCGAAATGCCGTATTCCTTGCAATTTTTAATGAGTTTTGTCGTGATGGAAAAATCGCCGATGATAAACACCGCAAACACCCGCGAGCACGATATTTGGTTTACTGGCTTGTCGTTTTCCAATAAACGAATGTTGTCATTCCAAAACGCGAGCTTTTGTTTCGCGCCCGGTTTTGAAATGAGATACACGATTTGTTTTTCTCTAAAATCTGGAAGTGATAACATACTTAATGACACAGCGGTTTATAAATGCACGCGGCGCATTTTGCCTTGTTTTCTAAAATTGGCATTTCTTCCGCGCGCGCATGCGCCACTTTTTGTACAAGCGCCTCAAATTCTTTCTGTTCTTCTGAAGAAGGAAGCGCAAGAGAATACCGCTTATTATCAGAAAGCGAGTGGAGAAAAAGTTTTTTTACCGGATAGCCCATTTCCGTAAGGCAGAAATAATGAGCATAAAGCTGACACCGATAACCGTCGTAAATTTTGTTTACCTTATTTTTTCGCTCAATAATCGCTTCCTCTTCTATATCATACACGTCAATTTTTCCCATTAAGCAGTATTTTTCCGAATACACCGACATTCCATGCAAATAACGTTTTGCTGTGGAATACGCGCCCTCTTCTATATTTTCGTGCTTAATTTTGCCGATCGTCTGCGCCGCCCGGTGATACAGATTCTGCTTAAAGCCGCTGTAAATCGCATGCAGATAAATTGACCGCGGGCAGAAAATGTAGTCGTTTAAGTGAGTGATGGGGATATAAGATTCCATATTGACAATTAAGCCGTTGCTCTCTAATAAAAAACGCCCACAATATCGTGAGCGTCTATATTATACAAGATTTTACTACTTTGTCAAGGTTGACATTGAAAACTATTACTGGTCGTATACCAGGAGCGTTTTTAGATCCCCCTTTACCGCCTTGCCTTCCGATGCTTCTTGTTCCGCCGCAAGAACGGCTATAACTGCCTCGTCCTCAACAAAACGAACAATCGCTTTGTGAATAACACTTACCTTATTTGTCCCAAAACCATTTTTCACTAAATTGTCCACTGACTTCTCTAAACGAGTAGTGAGTGGTATTGATATAGTAGCCATAGCGCTTACATAATAGCTTGTGCTATTTTAGTGGTCAAGGTTTAGCGCGGTTGTTCCCGCATATTTTCCCCAATCCCGCGCCGCCTCGTCCCATTCGGCGTTGGAGATGAATAAATTAGGCAATTTCTTAAACTCGGGATCCTTTTTTGCGTGTTCTCTTATCTT
>MHJU01000006.1:0-558 GCA_001818155.1 Candidatus Jacksonbacteria bacterium RIFCSPLOWO2_02_FULL_44_20
ATAAACGGTATTAACCCTTGGGCAAGACCCAAGACCCATTTCTATATTGTAACCCTGCGGCAAGACCGCAGGGTATAAGCTATTAAATAAAACGATTTTATGAAGAGTTGGGGCCAAAAGATAATATTGTCCTGTCCGCACAAGATGCTATTTCTTTAACTTCGGATATACGAGATAAGAAAAAAGAATATCTAGTATGTTTGTATCTCAACGCAAGAAACGCATTATTGAAAAAAAGAAATCATCTCGATTGGCATACTAGACAAGAGCATAATACACCCCCGCGAAATTTTTGGACCCGCTATCGAGTTACGAGTGGCTGGTATTGTTTTACTTCATAATCATCCTTCTGGCGACGTTACCCCCAGCAAGCAAGATGTAGAGGTTGTAAACAAAATCCTCGAAGCAGGTAAAATTATGGGCGTGAATGTAATTGACTTTATTATCGTTAGTGAAAATGACACTCACAGTTTTTTTACTGAAATACAAAGCTCGGATAGTAAAGTAACGCATTATGTCTCTGATGGCGTACAAAATTCTCTTTTTGATCTGTTAGAA
>MHJU01000006.1:585-13710 GCA_001818155.1 Candidatus Jacksonbacteria bacterium RIFCSPLOWO2_02_FULL_44_20
ATAAAAAAATATACAAGGTATATTTTTATTCTGAAAGCAGAATTAAGGTGGGACGTTTCCGGCTACAAAATAGAAGATTTTTAGGGAATAAACATAAGCTACTTGGTTTTATTGAGGATATAGTCAATGAAAAATTCAATGGCTTCAGTGTGTTCTGCGATATTTTTGCGGGTACCGGTGTTGTTGGTGAACGATTATCTTAATCAAGAAAAGCTATGAAAAAATCAAATTCAATAATTTTATTTAATAAGAAACAAGTTCGTCGCATTTGGAATGAAGGGAAAGAGCTTTGGTATTTTTCAATTATTGATGTAGTTGCCATATTGACTGATAGTCCGAGACCAAGAAAATACTGGAACGCATTAAAAACGAAGCTAAAACAGGAAGGAAGCGAGTCGTCCCAAAAAGTGGGACAACTGAAATTAGAGTCCCCCGATGGGAAAAAATACCTTACGGATGTAGCCGATACCGAAACGATTTTAAGATTGATTCAATCTATTCCTTCGCCCAAGGCAGAACCTTTTAAGCTATGGCTGGCAAAAGTTGGATATGAGCGAATAGAGGAGACAGAAGACCCGGAACTGGCTTTTGACAGAGCAATTAAAACATACTTGCGAAAAGGTTATTCAAAAGAATGGATAAACCAACTACTGAAAAGTATTGAGGTGCGCAAGGAGCTAACCGACGAATGGCAAGAACGAGGCATGAAAGAAGGGTTGGAATATGCCATATTGACAGACGAAATTACAAGAGCATGGGCTGATAGAAGCGTACGGGATTACAAAAAATTCACAGGGCTGAAGAAAGAAAATTTAAGAGACAATATGACCAACCTTGAATTGGTATTGAATATGCTTGCCGAAGCTTCAACGACAGAAATATCCAAAAAGAAAACCCCAAAGGGATTAGAAAGCAACAAACAGGTTGCCAGAATGGGCGGCACTGCCGCAAAAAAAGCGAGAATTGAAATTGAGAAGCAAACTGGCGAAAGCGTGATAATCTCTAAAAATGCAAAAAGTTTAATGACGAAAGAAAAGAAATCATTGCCCAATAAAGACAATAAATAGTTATGGCAATACAAATCTTATCAAATCTCAACTATCCAATCGGAAACATAATCAACCAAGAGTTGCAGAATGCAAACTCGGCGAAAATGGCTGTTGCCTTTTTGAAATATTCTACCGATGTTGTCTTTCATCCCAAAATTTATCTGTTTGAAAAAATCTAGTTATGCTATTAAAACAAATAACGATACAAAATTTTCGAGGTATTGATAAGTTAGAGAAATTTGAAATTTCTAATCTCAATACTTTTGTTGGCAAAAATGATGCTGGCAAATCCATTATTTTAAGAGCAATAGAACGTTTTTTTGATGTAAAACAATTTGATACAAAAGATGTTTTTAAGGGTAAGGCAGATAACGAAACAACGAGTATAGAATTGTCATTTTTACCATCGGTTGTAGTTGATGACCTTGCTTTAGATTCAAATAAACTTATAACTATCAAAAAAGAATTTCCTCTAGTCAACGGGAAGCCAAAACCTGCTGAATTTTATCTTAGTTCGGATTTTAGCGAAGAGAAATATCAAGATTTGTGGAACAAAAAAGAACAAGATTTAAATCAAATTATTTCTGATCTTGGCGAACAACCAAATAAGTCTGGTCGTGGGAAAAAGAATATATTAAGAATTGAACAAATCAAGGGTATATTGGCTGATAAAGAAAGAAATGATACATATCATGAGTTAGGCGATTTTCTGAAAAACATTGAGAACGCATATGAAATAACATTGCCCGAATATTCTCTTTTTGACGCTGAGCAAGATTTAGATATTGAAGCCACCAATTTTCAATCACAATTTAAACCGATTATTGCCTCGTATTTTGAAAACGCAAAAGATAAAACCGCCGAGATTGAAAAAGGGCTGAAATCAGAATTAGCTAATGAATTTGAAGAAATCAGAAAATATATGACTAAAAATGTTTCCGGTCTTAAAAAATTAAACCCAACAACAGAATTTGACTGGTCAAAATCATTAAAAAAATTTGATTTGAATCTTGAGTTTGAGGGGCAAAACTTCGATGTTCCCATCTCGCATAAAGGAACGGGTTTTAAAAGATTGCTAATGGTTGCTTATTTCGAGTACTTGGCAAGTAAAAAGAATATTCCAAATCAAATTTTTGCTATTGAGGAACCGGAAACATATTTGCACCCTTCTGCACAAGAAGATTTACTCAATTCAATAATTAGAATTTCGGAAAATTCACAATTCTTTTTAACGACACACTCGCCTGTTTTTGCAGGAGCAACTGATGGTAAAAATTCAATTTTGGTTACTAAAGATGAGTCGGGAATTTCACACTACGCGAGGGAAGAAGAAAATATTATTGAACTAATAATTAAAGAATTGGGCATAAGGCCAGACTATAATTTAATCAAAGGGATTAAGTATTTAATTTTTGTTGAAGGGAAAGACGATATTCATTTCTTGAATTGTTATGCAAAAACTGTTCTTGGAAAAGATCTCGAGAAAGATCAAATTTTGTGCGTAATAGGCGGCGGAGGCTCACTAAAAAATTATGCTGATTTAGACTTATTCAAGAAATTAAAAGGCAATAATTTATATTCTGTTATGATTGATGGCGATAGCAAAGAAAATGGTAAAGAAAAATGGGGCGACAGGATAAAAAGCAAATGCGATACCGATAAGGCTGACTTTAAAAAACTAACAAAAAGAGAAATAGAAAATTATTGCAATCCCAAAGCGATTTGTAGAATTTGTAGAAAATATTTAGATCTAAAATATTTAGATCTAAAAATTGAAGATGATACTGATGTTCAAAAACACTTAAAAGATCTTGGTTTGGTTCAAAAATTTAAAAATGGGATTAATGTTGAGGTTTTTAATGATATGACAAAAGAAGAATGGGAAGAAATTGACAAAGACAGCGAAATAAAACAATTTATAGAAAAAGTGTACAGTAAAATTTAATTTTTTTCCACTCACCGCTCAATTTGAGGCCCCACCGCCCGAAAAAATCGCTCTCGGGTTTCCAGCAGGCGGGCGGAGCCGCGGAGCGGGTTAGTTCCGTTCAAAAAAGGTTCGAGCTTCGTTCAGTAATTACGACCAAATTTAGACATCGAGTAAAGAGTGACACTTTATCTTTGATGGTAAAAACTTATGAACCAACAACAGCTCTATCCGGACCAGCCGCAAAAATCTGCGCTGGAGCAATACTACGGCTCTGTTACGCTGAAAATTCTCGTAATCGTTGCGCTTGTGCTACTGCTCCAGATTCCAGTATTCAAAATTCAAAATCTCATACGCGAACGGGAAACGCGCCGCAATACTGCAGTAAGCGAGGCTAACAGCCAGTGGGGAGGAGCGCAAACAATTTTAGGGCCAATAATTCATATTCCCTACAAAGTATTCATAACAGAGGAAAAAACTGTCGGCAATCAAAAAGAGGTAAAAATCCGGGAGGAAAAAAAAGTCGCGCATTTTCTTCCTAAACAACTCGGCATTGCAAGCAATCCAAGCGCCGAGACGCGAAAGCGCGGCATATACACACTAGTGTTCTACGAGGATAAACTCAATATGTCCGGCTCGTTCAATTTTGATTTTTCCGCGCTCGCAATTTCAGAAGAGAATATTTTATGGAATCAGGCAACATTATGGCTTTCAGTCGGAGACGTGCACGGAATAGCAGAAAAACCACTTGGCTCCGGAGATGGGGGGACATTTGAACTCTTGCCGGTTGAATCTGGCTTTAGCGCTCCGATCAAACTAAAAAACGGCGCGAAATCGTACGCATTCACTGTTGACCTCGCGCTTAAGGGAAGCGAAAAAATGCTGTTTGCGCCGCTTGGAGAGGAGACGAAAGTAAAAATGAAGTCTAACTGGAACTCTCCAAGTTTCACTGGAGCATTTCTTCCGGATAACCGCGAGATTTTGGATCAGGGGTTTACGGCGGAGTGGAATGTTTTGAGTTTTAACAGAAATTACAAGCAGATGTGGACGTCTTCTAGTTATACAGACAAACCGGAAAACGCCGAAAATTCGTACTTTGGAATTGAGTTCTTTCAGCCCGTGAACGTATATCAAAAAAGCATGCGATCGGTAAAGTATAATCTCATGTTTCTCGGTCTCACTTTTGCCGCATTTTTCCTGGTTGAAGCGCTCACAAAAAAACTTAAAACCGTTCATCCCGTGCAGTATCTTTTGGTGGGAGCGGCGATGATACTGTTTTATCTTCTTCTCCTCTCGCTTTCAGAACATATTCCATTTATCGCCGCATACACCATTGCGAGCGTTGCGACGATCGTCCTTATCACCGGCTACATTAAAGCGATGTTCGGGCGAGGCGCGGTTGCGCTTCTTTTGGGCGCGCTCCTTGCGGCTCTGCACATTTTTCTCTATATCGCGCTGAACGCCGAGGACTACGCGCTTCTTGTTGGGAGCATCGGGCTTTTTCTTATTCTTGCGATAATTATGTACGTCTCGCGGCGCGTCAATTGGTACGAGCTTGCGAAAAAATAAAATCAATGGACACTCACACTCTTAAAACAAGAAGCCGCGAACTTACAGGAACCACTGGTTCTTCAAACTGGGTTAAACGCTCCGCGGCCCGCGCGATGATGAGGGCAGTGCGATTCACGGACGATGATTTTGAAAAGCCTATCATTGCGGTTGCATGCCCCCACACAAATGGCACTCCGTGCAACGATCATATCCAAGCTCTTGGCGCAATCATGCAGGAAGAAATCTCGCGCGCCGGCGGCAAAGACATTATTTTTGGAACACCTATAATTTCAGACGGAATCTCAATGGGGACTCAAGCGATGCGATACTCTCTTCCATCGCGCGACCTTATCGCCGATTGCATAGAAGCGATGATAGAAGGGTATTTGGTTGACGGCGTAATCGCGCTTTCCGGTTGCGACAAAAGCATCCCGGGCGCGCTTATGCCGCTTGCGAGGACAAACGTGTTCGGCATCACGCTCTACGGCGGCACAATTGCGCCAGGGCATTGGGGCGGGAAAGATTTAACGATCGTCTCTTCTTTTGAGGCGATCGGGGAGAACTCGGCCGGAAAAATAACCGATGAAGAATTGATGGATGTTGAACGCCACGCTTGCCCAGGAGCAGGCTCTTGCGGAGGAATGTACACTGCAAACACGATTGCCTCCGCAATTGAAGCTCTTGGCATGTCGCTTCCCGGGAGCGCGTCGCACGCGGCAGTTGATGACGGAAACCGCATTCATAAGGCAAAACAAGAGGATTGCGCGCGCGCTGTAACCGGACTTTTTAACCTCATGCACATTGGAATCCGCCCGCGCGACATCATGACGAGCTATGCGTTTGAAAACGCAATCGCTGTTGTCATGGCTCTTGGCGGATCCACAAACGCGGTGCTTCACTTAATCGCGCTCGCGCATGAGGCTGACATTGATATTGATCTTGATCTTTTTCAAAAGATAAGCGAACGCGTGCCGCTTATTGCCGACATGAAACCGTTTGGAAATTATGTGATGGCGAATCTAGATGCGATTGGCGGCGTGCCGATTGTCATGAAGATGCTCTTGAACGCGGGGTTAATTCACGGGGAGTGCATAACCGTTACCGGAAAAACAGTTGCGGAAAATCTTGCCTCTGTTCCTGCGCTTCCTAAAAATCAAAAAGTGGTATACTCGCTTGATACGCCGCTCGCGCCTCCGGGCCATCACATCGCGATTCTGTATGGTAATCTTGCAAAAGAAGGATGCGTAATGAAACTTTCTGGAAAAGACCTGCGGCAATTTACAGGAAAAGCGCGGGTGTTTGAGTCCGAAGAAGCGGCGCTGGATGCTATTCTTTCAGGAAAAATTCGTGAAGGAGACGCGATTGTGATCCGATACGAAGGGCCAAAAGGCGGGCCTGGAATGCGCGAGATGCTCTCTGTTACCGCGGCTTTAATCGGCGCAGGGCTTGGAAAGTCCGTTGCTCTTATCACAGACGGCAGATTTTCCGGCGGCACGCACGGCATTATGATCGGGCACGTCTCCCCGGAAGCGCAAGTCGGCGGCGCGATTGCGATTGTGCATGATGATGATATAATTGAAATCAATCTTGATACTCGCGAACTTAACGTAAAAATTTCTGATGACATTATAAAAACACGGCTCTCTTCTTGGCGCCCTAAAAAACCCCCGCGCCGCGGACTGCTCGCGACTTACGCAAAACTCGTGTCCTCTGCGTCTAGTGGGGCGGTTGTAAGCTAATTATGAAATCATCCGACCTCTTAATCAAATGCCTTGAAAACGATGGTGTAACCCGCGTCTTTGGCGTTCCGGGCGAGGAAACGCTTGATATTCTGGAATCGCTCCGCAATTCATCAATTCAATTTATCACGACTCGCCATGAACAAGCGGCGGCATTTATGGCGGCAACGTACGGACGGCTCACTGGCCTCGCCGGAGTAGTGCTCACAACACTTGGGCCAGGCGCAACGAACCTTGCGACAGGACTTACTTATGCGACTCTTGGGGGATTTCCGCTTGTCGCGATCACTGGGCAAAAACCAATTAAGCAAACTAAACAGGGGAAATTTCAGCAGGTGAATATCGTACAGCTCGCAGAACCTATCACAAAAATGAGCCGCAGAATTGAAAGCGCTGAAAAAATTCCGGTTCTTGTATCCCGAGCGTTTCGGCACGCTGAACAGGAGAGGCCCGGCGCTGTTCTTTTGGAAATTCCTGAAGACATCGCGCGAGAAAATACAGGAATCGCGCCACTCTCACGCAATAGATTTCCGCTCCCAAATCCAAACCCGTCACTTATTAAAAAAGCAAGCGAACTTATTCGTTCCTCGCGCGCGCAAATCATTATTATAGGGGCTGATGCAAAACGATGGGACATAGAAAACGAACTTTCGGAGTTTATTAACCAAACGCGTTTACCATTCGTCACAACCCAGCTTGGCAAAGGAATTCTGCCGGAAACCAATCAATATTACCTTGGCACAACCGCATTAACTGACGGCGAGCGAGTTCATGATGCGCTGAAGGCCGCAGATACGTTCATTGTAATCGGACACACTATTTTTGAAAAATCGCCCTGCATTCCAAACCATGCAACGCAAAAAATAATCCATATTAACACAACGCCTGGAGAGGTGAGCCACATATATCAGCCGTCGTTAGAAATAGTCGGAGATGTCGCCGAAAGTTTGCGCGAACTAACAAGCGTGCTCAAAAATTTTACACTAAATTCCTCTTCATTCGGATCGCTTGTAAACAATGCGGACAATGTCATGAATGCAAGCTTTCCGCTCCGTCAAGAGCATATTGTCGCGGCTCTTCAAAAAGCTGTGCCAAAAGACGCTGTTATTGCGCTTGATAACGGACTTTATAAACTCGCGGTAACCAGCAATTTCCGCGCAATGTGGCGCCATCATATTCTCCTTGATAACACGCTTGCCACTATGGGCGCCGGGCTCCCATCTGCAATTGCGGCAAAACTTGTGTATCCGGATCGACGCGTTGTGGCTCTCTGTGGTGATGGCGGATTTATGATGAACTCGCAAGAATTAGAAACTGCCACGCGATTAAAGCTACAACTTTTAGTGATCATTCTAAACGACAACGCTTTTGGCATGATCCGCGAAAAGCAAAAACAAATGGGGTTTGATGACTTTGGCGTTACATACCAGAATCCGGATTTTGTAAAACTTGCGGAAAGTTACGGAGCAAAAGGTTATCGGATAAACGAAGGCGAAAATCTTGCGGATACTATCGCGAAATTTTTATATGAACCCGGCGTTTCGCTTGTTGAAGTTCCGGTTACGTATTCATAAATAAATTTCATGCTCAAAGACATTACAAGTCCGTACGATGGTTCTGTTGTTGCTTCTGTAGAAGTATCAGATGAGACGGCTTTGGAACAAGCGCTGAAAAATGCGGATCATTATTTCAAAACAGTAATGCGCGCAATGCCGGCGTGGAAACGCGCGGCGATTTTATATAAAGTCTCGGATCTTATTCGTGAAAACCTTAAAGATCTTGCGCTCACTATCGCGCGCGAAGGAGGAAAACCTTTGAAAGACGCGCGAATTGAAGCAGAGCGGGCTGTAAACACTGTAAAAATGTCCGGCGACGAGGCATTGCAGTTGAACGGCGAGCAGATTTCTATGGATCGCGCAAAAGGGAGTGAGAACATGCTTGCGTTTACTGTGCGCGAGCCAATCGGACCGGTGCTCGCGATTTCCGCGTTTAATCATCCTTTGAATTTGATGTGCCATCAGATCGCGACCGCAATCGCCGCAGGAAACACGGTAATCGCAAAACCGGCATCGCAAACGCCGATCTCCGCTCTGAAACTTGCCGAGTTTTTTAAGAAAGCCGGACTGCCTGAAGGATGTTTGAATGTGGTTGTTGCGAGCGGTAAAGATATAGACGCAATTATAGGAGATTCGCGCATTACTTTTATAAACTTTATCGGAGGAGAGGATGTCGGCTGGGAGATGCGGCGCAAAATCGCGCCCGGAACGCGCATTGCGCTTGAACATGGCGGCACCGGAACCGCAATTCTTACCGAGTCCGCGGATATTGATTCCGCGATTCCCACAATTATTAAAGGCGCGTTTTATCACGCAGGCCAAGTATGCGTGTCTCTTCAAAATTTATATGTGCATGAAAAATTGTTTGATTCCGTGTTAGCGAAAATCAAGATTGAAACGGAAAAATTATTGGTCGGCGACCCGACTGACGAGAAAACCGACATCGGCCCGCTTATCACTAAAGAGGCTCTGGAGCGGGTGCATGCGTGGGTACAGCAAGCGGTTGCATCAGGCGCGCGCGTTCTAACCGGCGGAAAAATCCTCGCAAACAATTGCTACACTCCGACAGTTCTCACTAACACAAAGCGCGCAATGCCAGTTGTCTGTAAAGAGATGTTTGGTCCGGTATTAAACCTAATCCCATACAGAAATCTTCAAAAAATAATTGACGAGATCAACGAGTCGCGCTACTCGTTCCAAGCGGCGGTGTATGCAAAAGACATTGACGTCGCGCTAAACGCCGCGCGTAAACTGCAATGCACGGCCTGTATTATAAATAACTCACCCGCTTTCAGAGTTGACTGGATGCCCTTTGGCGGAGCAAAGCATTCCGGACTTGGGGTAGGAGGAATCAGATATTCTATACGAGATGTTACGCAAGAGAAATTAGTGGTGATAAAAATGAATGATAAAATTTAGTATGAAAACCCCTTCTACAACTACGAGTAAAAAAGAATTAATAAACCCGGATAAATTACAATCCGCGATTGAAGATTCTGACAACAATAGCAAATAATTAGGACATTATGCTAACCTAATAGCATAATTGGCGTTAATATGGAGAGTATGATATACCAAATTTATGTTAATTAAGCGAATTATAGAAACTTCTATTTCTGACCACCTTACGCGTTCTAACAAGGCAATTATCTTGTATGGTCCTCGGCAAGCTGGAAAAACTACCCTTTGCAAAACTATCATAAACGCGCTTAACTTGAAAACGCTTTTTATAAACGCTGACGAGGGAAGATACATAGACGCGCTTTCAAGCCGCGACAGCAGAAAACTACGCGAGCTCGTTTATGGATATGAGCTCGTCGTTATAGACGAAGCGCAAAGAGTGCCAGACATTGGAATAAATCTTAAAATACTTATTGATACTCTTCCTGCGCTAAAAATTATCGCAACTGGCTCGTCGTCTTTTGAACTTGCAAACACCATATCAGAACCGCTCACTGGAAGAAAGATAACCTACCAACTATACCCGATCGCGCAATGCGAACTCAAAGAGCATTATAACGCTTTTGAACTTCAAAACATGCTTGAAGAGCGATTGATATGGGGATCATATCCGGAAATTTTTCAACTCGTAGGGTACGAACAAAAATATGCCTATATGCAGGAGATGAGCGCCGACTATCTCTACAAAGACATATTTATGCTACAAGATATCAGAAAGTCAGAAAAAATAAAAAATCTGCTCAAATTGCTCGCGTTCCAAATAGGAAGCGAAGTTTCCTTAAACGAACTCTCATCCAAACTTAACATCAGTAAAGAAACGGTTGGTCGTTATATTGATTTGCTTGAAAAAACATTTGTCCTGTTTCCTCTTTCCGGATTCAGTAGAAATTTAAGAAAAGAAGTAACAAAAATGCATAAATATTATTTTTATGATCTCGGCGTGCGCAATGCCTTGATTGACAATTTTAAGCCTCTTGTAGAAAGAAACGATACTGGCGCATTGTGGGAAAATTTTCTTATTGTAGAACGGATCAAAATGAATCATTACATACATTCCCATAAATCTTCGTATTTTTGGCGCATCTATACTGGAGCAGAGGTTGATTATGTGGAAGAAGGAGAAAACGCGCTTGCCGGATACGAATTTAAGTGGAATGCTAAAACGGCAAAACCGCCGGCGTCATGGCAAACTACCTACACAAAAGCAAGTTGGAATGTAGTCAGTCGCGAAAACTGGCTTGAATTTGCGGCTTCGTTGAACAAATAATCATGACCGCCAACGTACAAATTATAAATGCGCTTCTATCGCATACCTTAAAAACAAAAGACGATCTCTCCCGCGTAAAGCGCAAGCTCGCGCGGGATTTTGGTATTGGAATTGTTACGAATAACTGGCTTTTGGCGCGGTATCGGGAGGGAGTTGCGGAAGGAACGATTATGAAGGCGCCACTTTTGGAGCGCTTGCTTGTTAAACGCCCGATTCGCACGCTTTCAGGGGTCGCGCCGATCACGCTTGCGACAAAACCCTTCCCCTGCCCGGGACGGTGCGTGTATTGCCCGACTGACGTGCGCATGCCAAAAAGCTATCTTGCAAGCCAGCCTGCCGCGGCGCGGGCTCTGCGTCTTAAATTTGATCCATACAAGCAAGTGCAATCGCGGCTTGAAACGCTTTACGCAAACGGCCACACGCCTGAAAAATGCGATCTGCGAATTTTAGGCGGAACTTGGTCGTCTTATCCGAAACTATATCAAACGTGGTTTGTGAAAGAGATGTACAGAGGGTTGAATGAGTTTGGCGATAATTCAAAATTCAAAGTTAAAAATTTGCGCGCGCAACAAACCATCAACGAAACCGCAACGCATCGTTGCATTGGTTTATCAATAGAAACCCGTCCGGACTGGATTACGATGGATGAGATTAAACGTTTCAGAAAATTCGGCGTTACTAAAGTTGAGCTCGGCGTACAGCATCTTGATCGCGGAGTTATGGATCTCATCAAACGCGATCATTACAAAGAAGACGTTGTCCACGCAACGCGGCTTTTGAAAGACGCCGGATTCAAAGTCGCATATCATATTATGCCCAATCTACCTGGCTCAACGCCGGAGATGGACATCGCAATGGGTAAAGAAATTTTTGCGGATGATGGCTTGCGCCCTGATCAGTTGAAAATTTATCCGTGCGTGGTTTTAGAGAAAGCGGCGCTGTTTGAGTGGTATAAACGAGGGGATTATAAAACGTATGACGACGAAACATTAACTGACATTATCGCGGAAATGAAGCGGATCGTGCCGCCGTATGTGCGCATTGAGCGCGTGTATCGCGATGTGCCGTCAAACGACATTGTGGATGGGTCGCGCCACATCAATTTCCGCGAACTTGTGCAAAAACGGATGCGGGAAAATGGATGGAAATGCCATTGTATCAGGTGCAGAGAAGTGAAAGATCAAGAAAAATTTCAAATTTCAAATTTCAAATTTCAAATGTTTATTGATACTTATAGCGCGTCCGACGGAGTAGAATACTTTATCTCTTATGAATCTCCGGACCGTAAAATTTTATACGCCTTCATTCGTTTACGGCTTCAGTCCAAAAACAAGCGCCGACAACTTTCCACGATAAAAAACATTCCGCTCATCCGCGAACTTCATACTTATGGGCAACTTGTGCCGATTACAGACACGGAAACACGAGCAACACAGCACAAAGGCCTTGGCAAACGGCTTCTCGCGCAAGTTGAAGAAATTGCAAAATCCGCCGGGTATGATACGATAGCGGTAATTTCCGGCGTTGGCGTGCGAGGGTATTATGCAAAGCGCGGCTATTCGCTTGATGAAAAATGGGGGTATATGGTGAAAAAGCTCAAAACTTAAATGGCAAATGTCAAGATCATATAGGTATGAATTACTCCAAAATCGCCAACTTTTTCTTTGAACTCGGAATGCTGAAGCGCGAAAAACATAACGGGTTTAAGCTCGTTGGCGTGCATCACGATCTTGGTTCGCTTGCAGATCACACAATGCGTGCGTCATTGATTGGAGCCGTGTTGGCATCATTTGAAGGCGTGGATGTCAATAAAGTCGCGATGATGCTTTTGATTCACGATGTGCCGGAAGCGCGCATCGGCGATCATCATAAACTTGCGGCGCGGTATATGGAAACTAAAACAGTAGAGAGAGATGTGTTTATAGAGCAAATTGCGCATCTGCCAGGATCCTTGAAAAAAGAATGGCTTGCGCTCTACGACGAAAAACATGAGAGAACAACGAGAGAAGGAATAGTCGCCCAAGATGCGGACTGGTTAGAGGGCGTAATCTCTGCTCGCGAATTTCAAGCGCAGGGTTATACAGAGCTAGAAGAATGGCTGAACAATACAAAAGCGGCGCTGGAAACCGAATCGGCAAAACAACTTTTTAGAGAAATAGAAAAACAACAGCCGCACGATTGGTGGAAAGGGTTAAAGCAAATGACCTATAAAAAACTTTTATGACCTACGCAAACATCAAACAACAAGACCCCGACGTATACGCGATCATCCAAAAAGAACTCAAGCGCCAGCAGGACGGACTCATGATGATTCCTTCAGAAAATTACGCTTCGCCCGCGGTTTTGGAGGCGGCGGGAACGGTGCTCACGAACAAATACGCCGAAGGCTATCCTCGCAAACGATATTACACCGGAAATCAATATATTGATGAAATTGAACAGCTCGCGATTGACCGCGCGAAAAAATTGTTCGGCGCGGAACATGTAAACGTTCAGCCGCATTCAGGATCAGGCGCAAACATGGAATGTTATGCCGCGGTTCTTGACCCAGGAGACACGATACTTGGCATGCGCCTTG
>MHJU01000007.1 GCA_001818155.1 Candidatus Jacksonbacteria bacterium RIFCSPLOWO2_02_FULL_44_20
AAAAAAACTGGCTCTTTGGGTTTGCATGCGGCTCCTCGCCTGCATAAGTTCCAATGTTGAGCCAGTAATCGGTGTAGTGAATGGGCGTGGGGGTTGGGATTGGGTAAATGCTTTTTGGACCATTTTTAAAAGACGCTATATTCGGACTGGTAACTGATATGCCGCTCCAGTATGTTCCTTTATCCTTCCCCATGTCAGCCAAAACATCCTCCGGGTAGTGATTGCAGTCGGGATGAATTGCATGACATCCGCCATTATATCCCCAAATCGCGTAATACCAGTTTTCATACATATAACGTTCGTTGTTGCCGATAACAGGGGTTCCATTCCACTTATCATCTAAAACTTTAAAACCAGCCTCTAAATTGTAAATTGGATCGGTAAATAATCTATCAAATTCGTCAAAATCTTCTGCTGTCTTACCGGTAAGTTGCATTAAGCCAATGCCGCAACTGATACCGTTTGGGTCTTTTCCAATATGAATGACCCACTTTTCAAGCTCTCTGTCATAAATAAAATGCTCCCATCCCGACTCTTGATATGCCATTACTTTTAATATCTGACTTGGTATTTGCCATTTAGCTTCAGCCTCTTCAAAAATTGAAATCAACTCTGCTTGAGTTTGGTTAGTCCCCTCATCTTTTCTCTCGCAATACTTATAATATTCTTGCGTGCCAATGGTATCTGATGCTCCGACTCCATTCTGGATAGGCTCTTGTATTTCATAAAAAATCTGGGCGCGTATTTCACTTAGCGCAACAACAAACACGCCCAATAGAGATATAAAAATCAAAAATACTTTGAAGGGATGCATATATTTTTATTCAATGTTAACGCACTTATCATAGATAAATGTGCTAACATCTACGGGATTATCGAAAATGATAAAATGTTCTTTTTCTTGATCGTCAAAATAAATCTCTACGTTCATAATGGCGTTTGATGCTAAGTTAAAACGCTGTAATGGATAGCTTCTTTGTCCTAAAAAAGCATCAATTGTAAAAGAAAGATAAGTTGGTTCACTAGTAACACGGTCAATTGATAAAGCGTTATCAGGCACTTTCGATAATTCCATCTCAAATAATCCTCTCTCATCTGTCTCTCCAGATTCTAAATATAAATTCGTAGAAACTGTCCAGACTGTTACGCCTGGTATAGGCGCTTTCGTTGTTTTGTCTATGGTTTTTACCGCGACTTTTGTTGTCTTGTCAGTGTACATATTCGGAGTAATGGTTAATTTGGCGACAGTATCTCTTTCTGCGCAATATACTGCCGCACCTTCCATGGTATTATCTATTGAAAAAGAAAAACTTCCCAATATCTTTTCTATCACTTCTTGCTGTGATGTGTTCCACCCCTCTTTAACATTAATAAAAAAACCTTTGGGAGATTGGGGAATTCCAATAAGAGCGGTGTCGTGGTTATTTTGAGAAAATAACAATTCAACATACCATGCGTCTCCGTTTTCTATTTCAGTAACCGATACCAACTTCTGTGAATCATAAAATTTCTGCATATCCCGCGCGCGCCAAACGATATTGCCGTTGTTAAATTCTTCCTTTCCGGTGAATTGCCCGATTTCAATCAGAACTGACGGCTCTGTTGCGGAACGAACGCGCGTGGTAACAATATAATTCTCGCCTTGTTCGGATACATTCGTTGCTTCCCAGCCAGACGGATATTTAAAAAAGTATTCTCCGTCCGGTTGCGAGTACAGTTTACTCTCTTCTTTGATGCTTTGGTCTCCGCTATTTATCTGCGTCTGCGGCGTTTGCACGGTATCTTGAGTATCTTGAGGCGGTTCTTTATAAAAAGGATTATACGCGCATCCCCCTAATGCCAACCATACAATGAGAATGGATACTATTGAAAAAATCTTTTTTGTCATAATAAATTTGGTAATTCCTTTAACAACAGCAAAGCTACGTTTGCCGCCTCAATTCCTTTATTGTATTCATCGTCTCCGCACCGTTTTTCCATATCCTCACGGCTTCCAGCAAGCACTTCAAACACAATCGGCGCATCATGCTTTAGCATTACGTCCATCACTCCCCGCGCGCATTCGTTTGCTATGAGTTCAAAATGATACGTATCGCCTTTTATGATAACGCCAAGCGCAATCAACGCATTATACTTTTTAGTTTGCGCTAGTCGCTGGCACGCAAGCGGAATTTCAAAAGCTCCGGGCACATGGGCTACTGTTATTGAATCTTCTGAAATGCCGGCGTTCTTAAGAGTTGCGATGCATTTTTTCTCCAGCGACTCTGTCAATTCGCGATTAAAAAGCCCGACAACAACGCCAATTTTACTCTCGCGAAAAGTTGCTGATGTTTGAGGAATGATATCTTGATATTGTTTTTTCAGCATATAAGTTATTTTTTAATACAGTGGTTAAGCAAATTTTCAACATACTTGCCTATTATATCTACCTCTATATTCACAACACTCCCCTTCTTGTAAAACTTTGCAATCGTATTTTCCATGGTGCGTGGAATAACGGCGACAGTAAAATAATTTTTTAGAACATCAACGACAGTCAAAGAAATGCCGTCAACCGAAACTGAACCTTTGGGAACGATATAACGCATATATTCTTTAGAAAATTCTATCGTGAAAATTCCGTCCTCTATATTAGTAATTCGTGCAACGGCCTCAACATGCCCCTGAGCAATGTGCCCTTCAAAACGCCCGCCTGCTTTAAGCGCGCGCTCTAAATTTACTGTATCCCCTTTTTTAAGTAATCCTAAATTTGTTCGGCTGAACGTCTCCGGAACAACATCAAAACACAATAAATTTTGAATTTTGAATTTTACATTTTGAATTATCGTAAGGCACGCCCCATTCACTGCAACGCTTGATCCAGTCTTGATTCCATTTCCAAACTTTAGAGAAACCAAAACCTCTAACCGCCCAGCGCGATTTTTTTCCACTGCGCCGATAGTTTCAATAATGCCGGTAAACATAAATTTGATGCATCTATTACACAATGCCAAAAACCTCCTCTACACTACTCTCTCCGGCCTGGTTAATATCAAGCGGCAACTTTGGTTCAGTGGCGAGCGTCTGATCTTCTGCAATCACTTCGCCTCCGATAATCAGCTTTTCATTAAACATCTGCAAGAGAACATTTTCCAAAAATAGACGATTCTTGTCGTCTTTGATCATGTTGTAGTGGAAACGAAACTTGAACCCTAAAATAAGCCGGTTGCCTTCCATGCGAAGAGGCGTGCATGATGAAAGCGCGACAGTAAGAGCCGTGTGCGTAGTCCGCAATGTTTCAATAAGATTTTTCCATTGCGATTTTATACGATCAAGAGTGAGAGTTTTGGTTTCTAAAACCGCGGTCTTTATCTTTATGTTATCATTGGAAGGATTTTCTTTTCCTATACACTCAATTACCGCAAGTTCAAGCGGTAATTGCGGTAAAAACGAGGTGCGCTTAATGTCCTCTGCGCGCTTGATGAAAATATCAAGCATTTTAAGAGAGCGAAGACGCGTTTTATCATCATCAAGCGCGGTAATAAGACGCTCGCGGATGCAATCTATGCAGTCAAATAAAAATTGCTCGCTTTGAACTCCCGCGTCAATTATCTCTTCAATGAGAGCAAACGCCTCGCGCGCGCGGGCAAGTTCAATAAGAGACAATAATTCTTCTGCGCGATCTTTGTATGAACGAGGAATAACAAGCTCTGCTTCCTCAAAGGTAATCTCACGCCCGGCGCCTCCAAGCGCGATAACCTGCCCTAACAGCGAAAGCGCGTCGCGCAGGTATCCTTCAGAGCGCCGAGCAATGGCTAAAAGCACGTCGTCGCCGATTGAAACATTTTCCTGTTCCGAAACTGCTTTCAAATGCGCGACAACCTCGCCCAGGCTCACTTTTTTGAAGTCGTACCGCTGACAACGCGAGATGATTGTTTCCGGAAGTTTTTGCGGCTCGGTTGTGGCAAGCACAAACACAACGTGCAAGGGTGGCTCTTCCAAAGTTTTCAAAAGAGCGTTAAAAGCTGGCGTTGTAAGCATGTGCGCTTCGTCAATGATGATGATTTTGTATCGCGAGCGGGTTGGCGAAAAACGCACTGTGTCTTTTAGCGAGCGGATTTCGTCAATGCCGCGATTTGACGCCGCGTCTTTTTCGTCCATGTCAAGCGAAATTCCTTTTGTAATTTCTTCGCATGATAAACATGCGTTGCATGGTTCATAAGTTTCAGGCGATCGCTTCTCGCAATTCAACGCTTTTGCGATTAAACGCGCCATCGTGGTCTTCCCCACTCCCCGAGGCCCGGTAAACAAATAAGCGTGCGGTATTTTTCCGCTTATGATCTGATTTTGGATCGTCGTCTTGATCGCTTTTTGATTCACAAAATCCGCAAATGTCTGCGGACGGTATTTACGGTAGAGGGTCATTGAATTAAATCTCCTCCAATTTTGGTTTTAACGCGACTGGAGTTTTAACGCTTTCGGCGCCGTCTTTTAGAATCGCTTCAATCGCGGCCCATGAAGAGCCTCGTCCAAGAGGAACGGTAATCGCGGCCTCGTCCCCTACTTCTCCGTTAAAATATGTTACAGGCGCCGAGAGAACTTTGTATGATTTTCCTTCAGCAAGAACAGAATACTGATCTTCCTCCGGAGCATAATGCAGAAAACCTTTAAGCGATTCGCGCGGCAGGGGCCCGATCTGCTTGAAAATAAACCGTCCTTCGCGCGTGATTGTGAGCTTCAGGCGATCGCCCTCAAGAATTCTAGACTTTGACGCGTAATTTTCCGGGACCGGATAGATCTCGCCGTTTTGCCCTTTCATTTCGCGCCCATTAAAAATTCCTTCAATAACATCCTCGTCTTCAAGATGATTGAGAGCGAGAAAATGCGGCGCTTCAATTTCCTGACTGCCGAGAGACAGGTCCTGTTTCTTTGGCTCAGTCTCTTCGCCGTTTATCTCCAAAAGCATTCGCTCGGCAGAGACGAGAAGTTTCTGGCATTCATGAATGACTAACTTCAGACTCTGCAATTTTTGTTTTTGTTTTTTGTTCATAACTACAACACCTCCAGATATTTCTTGATTTCCCAGTCCGTAACCGCCCTCCGGAACTCGTCCCACTCGGCGTACTTGGCGCGATAATATTCTTTATATAAATGATCCCCGAGCGCCTCTTTTACAAGATCGCTCTTATAATAATAAGAAAGCGCTTCAAGCAAAGTTCCCGGAAGTTTATCAATATTTTTCTGCGTCAGTTTATCATCATCAAGTTCAAACACGTCTTCTTCAGAAGGAGCGGGAAGAGTGTAGGCGTTTTCAATGCCGCGAAGTCCGGAGGAAAGCATCACTGCAAACGCTAAATACGGATTACTTGCCGGGTCCGGGCAACGGAGTTCAGCGCGCGTTGCAACATGGCTTTTGTCCTTGAAAGTTTTAGGAATGCGCACCAAAGCCGAACGGTTCCGCGAAGCCCAGCAGACATAAACCGGCGCCTCAAAGCCCGGAGTCAAGCGCTTATAGGAATTGACGGTCGGGGCGATAACCGCAGAATATTCTTTTGCGTGTTTTAAGAGCCCGGCGATAAATTGTTTTGCAATTTCAGAAAGATGATACGGATCGCGCGCGTCGTAAAACGCATTCGTGTCGTCGGATATTTTAGAAAAGCTCTGGTGCGTGTGCATGCCGGAGCCGTTCACGCCGAAAATCGGTTTGGGCATAAAGGTTGCGTGCATGCCATGTTTTGCCGCAATGGATTTTACCGCGAACTTAAAAGTCATTGCGTTGTCGGCTGTTTTTACAGCGTCCGCGTACTTAAAATCAATCTCGTGCTGGTTTGCCGCGACCTCGGAATGAGACACTTCAACGTCTATATGTAAGGCGCTAAGAGCTTTCAATATCTCTTTCTTGATTTCCGAAATGCGCGCGGTGTCTGCGTTGAAATAGTACCCATTTCCGGCGGACTCGCATTTAATGGCGCCGTTCTCGGTTTCAAATAAAAAAAATTCAAGTTCAACGCCGGTTTTGTACACATAGCCCATGCGACGCGCCTTTTCCATAACTTTTTTAAGAACATAGCGCGGATCGCCTGCAAATGGTTCGTCCTCGGGCGTGTGCACGTCGCAGATAAATCGCGCTGTTTTTCCTTCGCTATTTGTGAGCCATTCAAGAATGCCGTAAGTTGAAATGTCAGGCTTCAAATACATATCGCTCTCTGCAATGCGCGTGAATCCGACGATGCTTGATCCGTCAAACCATATACCAGAGGCAAGAGCGTCGTCGGCTTTTGAAACCGGAATCGTAAAACTTTTTGCTATTCCGTGCAGATCGGAAAACTGAAGCATGATGCTCTGCGCGTTGTCGGATTTTAGTTTGGCAATGATTTCGCTGTTTGTCATAATTTTTTAGGAAACCCGCCAACCCCTCTTTAATGGCGAAGTCGCCGCAATTAAAATTTTCACACGCTCACTTCACAGTCACGCTCTTTGCGAGATTGCGGGGCTTGTCCGGATCCAGTCCGCGTAAAACCGCAAAGTGATATGCGAGAATTTGTCCTGGAATTATTGAAACGATCGGGGCGGCCATGCCCGCGTCCGGCACCCGGATATAAGAATCAAACACAGAATTATTCTCCGGAGAAATGCCGATAATGTATCCGCCGCGCGCTTTCACCTCCTGCGCGTTTGAGAGAATGGCGCGCTTATTTTCGTCGTTTGCAACAACCACGATGCAGGGCGTGTCTTTTGTAATTAAAGCAAGAGTGCCGTGCTTTAACTCGCCTCCCGGAAGCCCATCTGCGTGAATGTAACTCACCTCTTTAATTTTTAGCGCGATTTCAAGAGCGACAGGATACATGAGCCCGCGGCCGATAACATACATGTCCGCGCTGTTTTTGAGGCGGCGGGCAAGGTCATGCAAGTAACGCTCATAACGCGGATTTAACATATCATTTACATGCCCGGCCGCGTTAATGAGAATCTGTTTTGCCTCTTGAAGACGCCCCGCGGCGGCGTATGCGAGCATTGTATGCAACGCGATTTGAGCTGTGTAGGCTTTGGTTGAAGCGACAGCGCGCTCCGGGCCGGCGTTCAGGCAAAAAGTGTAATCCGATTCTTTTGCAACCGAGGAATCGGGAACGTTCACGAGCGATACAATGCGCACCTTTTTACTCCGCGCTGTCTTCATCGCTTCCAGCACATCAGCGGTCTCGCCGGATTGCGAGGTAACAAGCATCAGTGTCCGCGCGGTTAAAAATGATTTGTAGGATCCAAACTCTGAAGCGACAACAAAGTTGATGTGCTTTTGCGCGATTTGTGAAAAGAGATATTCGCCGACCATAGAGGCGTACCCGGCAGTTCCGCACGCGACAGAAAATGTTCCGTACGCCCGCTTAATCATCCGCGCAATTTTAATAATCTCGCCGTCATCCTGTTGCACAGCGCGGCGGATCGTATCCTTCTGTTCCATAATCTCTTTAATCATGAAATGTTTGAACTTGCCCTTGTCAACACTCTCCGGTTTAAGGTCAACGGTTACTACGCGCCGGTGAATTTCTTTTCCTGTTTTGATATCATAAAACTCAATAGCTCTCTCTTCTTTTTTCTTGATTCTCGCAATTTGCCCGTCGTCCAGATAAATCACCTTGTTTGTATATGGAAGAAATGCCGGAATATCCGATGCCACGAAATACTCGTTTTTCCCGACTCCGATAATAAGCGGCGAACCGGAGCGTGCAATTATCATCTCGCCTGTTTCTTCAAAAATCGCGACAATGGCGTTTCGCCCTAGAAGACGCCTGAATGCGGAGCGAACTGCGGACAAAGTATCTTTACGTTTCAGACGGTTCAATTCGTACTCAATAAAATTTACGATTACTTCAGTGTCGGTTTCACTCTTAAAATGGAAACCTTTGGCCGTCAGAAATTTTTTGAGTTCGCTGAAATTTTCAACAATGCCGTTTTGCACAATGGCAATGCGTCCTGTATTTGAAAAATGGGGATGCGCGTTTATCTTGTTGACGCGCCCTGTAGTGGCCCAGCGCGTATGGCCAATCACAACAAACGCGCCGCGTTCTTCCGTAAGCCGCTTATACACTGGACTGTCAGAAGAAAGTTCGCCGACAGCGCCGACCTCTTTAACAGGATCTCCAAAAGTTCCGTCCGCATGCACATAACCAACTCCCCAGGAGTCGTACCCGCGATATTCAAGTTTTTTTAAGCCTAGAACAACGAGTTTTACTGCATCGCTCCGAGGGCCGCTATAGCCGATTATTCCGCACATAAAGTATCTTTTAATGTTAAACGAACAAAATTTTCATGTCAATTTCCTCTCAAATATCTAACCTTATTCAAATTCTGTTCCTGCAACGTCTTTGCAAACACTGTTTCTCCGCCAGGTTTTGAAAGAT
>MHJU01000008.1 GCA_001818155.1 Candidatus Jacksonbacteria bacterium RIFCSPLOWO2_02_FULL_44_20
CCAAAAACATTATCCGGATCTATCAAAATCTCAGCTTGAGGAGTTAGTAATATATACTAAAAATAATGCTGATATTACAGTTCACACTAATGAACTGAAGACATATTACTATAATTCAAAGACCAACGATTTGTTCATTGACAATCTTAAGAATCCGACCATATTTAAACCAGATGACGGAGTGGGTTATTTGAAGCGAGCAGTCAAGAGAGATATACAGAAAGGAGGTAGATTAAAATGACAGAGAATGTTGTCGAGTTATCTAAACGTGAACAAATAATTTTACTAGGTTGCTTAAACGACGCATCTGGTTATCCATATCAAAAGTATAATCCACATGTAGAAGAGAATAAAGAAAGATTTAAGAAATTGTTTGACAAATTATATCAAGATGGAAAGATTGACCTGGGGAAAATAGATTTGGCCTTACTCTCTCTTAAGCAAACGCTCAACCATATGGATCAATATACTTTATTTGCTACTCAAGATGATGTGACGTTAAAAGAAATTAACGATTTGGTAGTTAAGTTGCAATCGATGAAAAAAGAGTAGAAAGTTCTCCTCCTCGTTGGCTCAATCTTGTAGCTTGAACCAAGTATCGGGCTCATGTACTACGGAGCGCGTTACTACCATCCAGTACTCGGACGATTCACCAAACCAGACCCTGTCATCACGGACATCGGACGCAAAGAGTTTGATCTATTTACGAAGGAAATCTACGTTTATCGTCAACGGAGAAAACGAAATTTCGCGAATAAAACGCGCTGGAGGAGAATAATGATCATGTTCAATGAAAATTCCGTCTATCTAAAACGCATATCTAACAAACATGAAATCACAAAAACTCAAACAACTTAAGGAAATTCATTGTTTCAACTGTAACAATATAGGAAAACCATATAGTTATGGAATTCGTTTTGCGGTGTTGCTTGGTGTAATTGTATATTTCTTCTTAATAGGAATTCGTTTTTCAATCATCGGCATCATTCTCTTATTTGCTTTCACGAACCCATATATCTGTCCAAAATGTTGGGAACGACATAAGCTGTAAAAAATATTGAACGACGGCACTAGAAAACTTATAAAGAGCTGGACCAAACGACACTTTCTGACTTGTTGGATTGTAGTTTCCGCTATCGCAACGGCTGTGAGTTACTTTCTGGGCTTAAAAGGTTTATTTTTTTATTTTCAGCAGTAGCAGTAGAACAAATCGTAGGCGAGATAATTTTCACCATGGATTAAAGCGCGTTGGACTCAATTTCTTCAACCGCCTCTTGCGCCTCGGCGTTTGCGGGATCAACCGCGAGCGCGGTTTGTCCGGGTTGTATCCAAGTCAGCCAGTTTGTCCAGCGCCTGCGAGCAATAAAGTTTATCCTTGCAACGCATAATGCGCGGAGGCAAATTCGTATTGAGCGATAAAAATTTTTTTGAAAGGAAGTAAGGAATTGATTTCGTAAAATGCCAATATCGCTTCACGATACTCGTTTTCGTCCACACTGCGATAAGATAGTGGCGCGCAACCGTGCGCAAGAAGAAGCGCGTTTGTCATAAGCCGCGACACTCGTTTGTTGCCATCCTCAAATGGCTGAATATAACTTATACCAAGAAGCGCAGACAACGCTTTGTCGTAAGGAGTTTCCATCCCGGCAACGGCGCGGCATAACGCTTCCACCGCCTCCGCGATCTGATACGAATTGTCAAGCGGCTGATATTTAGAGCCAAGAACTCCAACAGGAGACGCGCGCAACCCAAAATGCACGCTCAAATCCTTAACGAGAATTGAATGCAATTTTTCCAAATTCGTCCGTGTCAATTCGCGAAAAAACGAAAGATTTTCGCGTATAAATATAAACGCATCTTTATGGTTAAGAATCATCTGCGTCTCTTTCTTGTCGTGCCCAGGCGCTTCTTTGCGCTCCAAAATCAACTTTTCGGTATCAAGGAGCGTGTAGGTGTTGCCTTCAATTTTTGATGATTTCCACGCAAGTTCAATGATCAGTCGTTCAAGTTCCTTTTTTTGAATCACGTCAGACGCATCTTTGGAACGTTCCTTAAAAGTAACAGTCGCGGTATTGAGTGTTGCAAGTTCGTTTTTATCAAACAACGTCGACGGCATAGACGCCAGTAAAGCAAAGTTATATCTGTCTAAACCAAATCGTCTGTCCGGCTCAATGGCGCAATACTTCCGCGCGTCAATAGGAGCAAATAATCTTCCTATAACAGAGGCTTCATATTGCGTGGATGGTCCAAAACCAGACACGTCAAGCAGACCTTCTTTTTTCAATAAAGATAGAGCGCGTTTTACCGTAACTAGTGATACCTCACTCCCCAACCGCGACATTTCCGCACAGACCGCGGAAGACGGCATTTTGCCGTTCTTAAGAATGATATTTATTATATCTCTTTGTTTCTGATTTAATTTCATCATAATCGTATCATTTATATCATTGAATCGTATCGTATTGATACGATATCGGCAATTTCACTGCCCGTTATATTTCTCTCATCAATCCTTCTAAACTCACAAATTTTACTGTTAGATGATTATAGGTTCGCGTAAAATCTCTATCAACGTCATGCGACACGACAAAATTTCTGCCATTTGGATAGCACTTGCGGAACGCAGTCATATGTTCCGGACTAAAAGCACCTGCCGACCATTTGCATTCAATCACAGTTGGCTGTTCTTTGCGACTGGCAAGAATAAAATCAACCTCATGATGCTGTTTGTCGCGCCAATAAAGAATATCCCGCGATTGTTTATGCGCCATAATTTCATTTAAAACAAAATGCTCCCACAAAAATCCCATGTCCTCGGCGCGAAGCGTTGACCACCCCCTGTGATAACAGACAAATCCGGTATCAAAACCGTACACCTTCGGCGCGGCAATAATTTCTGTTGATCGTCTGGAATGAAAAGGACGGATGACATGCACGACAAAGGTTGCTTCAAACACAGAAAGATAGTTTGAGATAGTGCTACGGCTTACCTCACAGGGCGGCGCAAACCGAGTTGCTTCAAAAATGCCGCCGCTTTGCGCGAGCAAGAGTTCTGCAAATTTTTCAAAGGAGTGCCGCCGCTCCAGACGAAAAAGCTCCGCTATATCTTTGGCCCAATACGCGTCCATCCATTCTTGAAAATCCCGCTCCGGAATCTGCGGCGCCAAAAAAAATGGCGGAAGTCCGCCGTGTAAAAATCTATGCTTGAGGTCGCGTTCTCTGAAATCGTCAAGATCAGCGGCAATCATTGGCGTAAGCCACACCTCGGTTTTTCGTCCGGCAAGAGTATCCCGAAATTTGCGGCTTGCGCCAAGTGTTGAAGAACCGGTCGCGAGAATCCGCGCATTTGGGTAATGATCAGCGGCGATTTTAAGAATTTCTGAAGGGTTGTTCAATCGATGAATTTCATCCAGCACAACCCGACGATTTCCAAGTGACTGCAAAAAATCTTGCGGGTCGTCAAGCATGCGCCTCACGCGCGGCAGTTCGCAGTCAAAATATTCAACGCTATCCAAACTCTGGCAGAGCGTTGTTTTCCCAACTCTCCTAACACCGGAGAGCCAAATTATAGAACGATGCCGCCACGCAGATTCAATTTGTTTAAGCCAAAAATACCTTTTTACCATATGCAACTAGGATAGCATGTAGTATAACTAAACGCAAAAATCGTTGAACTTCACACCCCCTTCCCAACCGAAAACCAATTACTCTTGACAGGAGGAGGAGGAGGTAGGGTATACAGTTGCTCTTTGACAACATATCCAAACTCTACGTTAAACGAAGTTTAGTATATCACAATCCTTGAGATGGTCTCAAGGTTGCATACACAATTAAAAGGAGGGCACAATGGCTGGTTTTAATATTGTGATTCGTGAAACGCGAAACAGTGACTTCGCGTGGGTTGAAAATCTCATGCAAAACACTCTTGAAGAGTATTATGGTGGTGATCACCGGGCGCACGCAAAACGGATCTTTGCCGCGCATATTGCGGGCGGCATTGATCGACTCGGATTTTTTTCTTTTGAACAGCGCATGTTTATTATTGAAGTAAACAACGAGCGAGCGGGAATGATTCATTTAGTTGGCAAGCGCCAGTCAACATACAAGATCAGCCCGCTTATTGTCGCTTCGAAGTTTCAAGGCCAGTTAGGTCTTGGGAGCCGACTTCTTGAACATGCAGAAATATATGCGCGTAACAATAATGCGCGCCAACTGTACTGCACTGTTACAGAGAACAACATCACGGCGATGCAGTTCTTTCTTCGCAAAGGGTTCATCAGAGCAGGAAGCTCCGATAGCCACTATAAAAGCGGTGTAACAGAAACCATGCTCTACAAGCCGCTTTACGAAGTAAGCGCAATTACATCGTTAGATCAGCTCCATGTTTCTGTTTTGCCGTTTGATGAGACTAACGCGGAGATGAAAAAGACGGTTGGCAATTTATTGCTGAACAATCTTCAAAGTTCATTTGAAGGTATTACAGACGACTGGGTCGCCGCGTTTTTTGACGGCTACAATCGAAGGCACACATTAGACATCAATACCAAATACAAATTGATCTACGTTGGTATTGATAATATAGGAGATGTAATCGCAGTTGCCGGAGCGACACCAAAGAAAGGAAGCCCGATCAAAGTGATGCCGTTCATCGCAACTAACATGGTTGCGTTTGAGGCTCTATTGATTGATATTCCACACCAGCTGGTGCCGTACGGCCGCAAGCTTTACATACATATCAATCCGACAGCACAAGAAGTCATTTCACTACAGCGACTCGGATGGAAACTGGACGCGCTTATGCCGTCCGCTTACCATACCAAAGTTATCACACAACAATGGAGTATGGATATAGGAGAAACTACCATGAAAACAATGAGAGTAAAAAAGAGGTTTTACGATCTGATTTATTCAGGCAAAAAAACTCTAGAGGTACGAGTCGGCTACGAGACGATTAATCGCATAAAAGCTGGCGAACGTATTCGCCTGATGACTCACACGGAAAGTTTTGATGTGAAAGTCAACGCCATTAGGCGATACAAAACCTTTGAAAATATGCTCACAATTGAACCGTACGACCGTATCGCACCGGACTCAAAATCAAGCGACGAGGTTCTTGGCTTGTTAAAGCAAATTTATCCTGCGCATAAGGAGAAACTTGGCGTTGTAGTACTAGAGTTCGTTAAAGTTGGTAAATAAGCTGTTAGTCAATTATCAAAAGCCAGATCGGTTTCAACCGCTCTGGCTCTTTTTTATTTCAGCAATTCTATTTTTATTCCAATGACTCCGTATTTCCGCTCTTCATCTTCAGAGTAGAAAGTTTTAATTTCTCTAATCAGCTCTGTTTTTGAAATGCTACCAAAGTAATCTGAAGGTAAATCGGAAAACAAATCTTTAAATGAGTCATAACGATACAGGGCTTTAACTTTTGTTAAAATTTTTTTTGATGGATTGCGGATAGAAATAAATTCAATATGATCGCCAATGTTAATCTGCCGGCGTTTTTCGTCGTACAATCTTGATTCAATAATTTTTTGACCGCGAATTATCTTTTCAAACGGTTCGCGCTCCAATTTCATCTTGTGCGTACACATAAATTTATTCCTCACCCCTTCCCAACCTCAAACCAAAATATGCAACCTTTGCCAATGCCGTCGCTTGTTACTCCGATCTCTCCGTTGTGCATCTCGGCGACGCGTTTCGCGATATAAAGCCCGAGCCCGGAGCCGTCCGTGTGCGTGTGCAACCCTCGCTCGCCGCGCACAAATTTGTGGAAAAGCGTCTTGATCTCCTTCGCCTCCAGCCCCTCGCCTGTATCCTGCACTTCAATCCGAACTTTGTCGCCTTTGTCAATAAGTCGCACAATAATCGTCCCGGCGGCGGTATATTTAATCGCGTTGTCGGTTAAATTAATTACAACGTCCTCGATCTTATCAAGGTCAACGTTTGCGACAATCTCGTCTTTATTTGTTTCAAAAGTAAGCGCAAGCCCTTTGTCTTGCGCGGTAAACTGCAGTTCATTCACAACTTTTTTCCCCATCGGCACAAGATCGTGATTATCCCGCATAAGTGAAATCCGACCTGCTTCAATACGCGAAACATTTAAGAATGTGTTCACGAGCCGTATCAAACGGTTAGAGTTCGCATACACGTCTTCTAAAATTTCCCGCACCTGTTTTTGCAGTTCGCCAAAATCGCCGTCCAGAATCATTGAAAGAAATCCTTTAATGCCAGCAAGCGGAGTGCGCAGTTGATGAGACGCGACCGAGAGAAAGAGCGTTTTTGCCTTATCCAGTTCGCGCAGATGGGAATTTGCGACTCGCAGTTTCGCAGTAGCCTCTTTCACTTTCAGGCGCAGTCTGATGTTGAATTGTTTCACGTCCTCGTACAGCCGCGATTTTTCCAAAGCCGATGTGAGCTGGCTTCGCAAAAGTTCAAGAAGATTGATGTCGCGATTGTCGTAAATGTCGCCTGATTGCTTGTCGCTCAAAAATACAAACGCGTGTTCGCCGTGTTCTGAAAGCACCGGAACAACAACCGAAATATCGCGCGCCTCAAGTTCGCGGACAATCGCCGTAAGCTCGCGCTGGTAATCGCTCGCCGGCAAATCCTCCGCCTTGCGCTCTTCCTCTTCGCGGACTTTAATCTCTGTGTGTTCTGTAAAGAATGATATAATGGAGCTGTACTCGTTAAACAGATGCGTTTTAATTGATTCAACTGCCGCAGAGTTTTGCGACGGCTGGTTGGAATAATAAAGAACAGCGCTTTTAAGGGCGCTGTTGCAAAAAAGAATGGTGTTTTTTTTGATTTTGAGCTCGTTTGCGAGCGTCGTCGCGCAAGTTCCAAGGAGCTGGTCTCGTTCAAGGGTGGCGGCGATAAGGTCGCTCATCCTTTGCGTTACCATCTGATAATCCACCTGTCCCTTAAAAAAGATTTTATCCGTGATTTTCGCGAGGAAATTTTTGATCGGATTTAAGAACAGAACCACCACAATCGCAACCGCGATATTCACCCCAATCCTCGCGCCCGTGTCCGTTTTGTCAAACACTCTGCTCGCAAGCAACGTTCCGGCCGTAAACGCGCTTGATATAATGAGGACGACAAGAGAGAAGAGAAGCGAGCGGGTGATGACACGTTTTACATTCATTAGACGGTAGCGGATGATGGCGTAGGTAACAAGAAATAAAAAAATGACTGAACTTAAAGTATCAAAAGGTAAAAATTTAAGAGTACCAAAAATCGGCAAAATGAAACTCCCAATTAAACTAACACTTGCAAAGATAATAACACCAAAAGTTACGTATAAAAATCGAGTTTTTTCAATTCCAAACGAGTGAAAAAACTTATTTATTACCCTAAAAACTGTGATGATTAAAGTCCCCGCAATATAAAAGGTATAAATACTAAATAAAGGGCCTACCTCCCCTTCGAATCCCCCTAATGTGACACTACGAATTTCGTAAATAATTAATGGTGTATATGATAAACAGAAAAAGATAATACCGCAAAGTACAATGAAAATAAAATGTAATTTTTGAATAGTCTTTTTTACTAAAAATGAAACCCAAATTAAAGCAGAAGTAGATAATAAAGCTCCTGTAGAGTACATACTCCATACCCAAAATGGAGCTTGCGATAATCCGGTCATTAAATTAACAAAAACCCACAGTGCTGTAATAAAGGAAAAAATCACAAAACTATATCGTACTCTCTGCTGTACTGACCGATTGCGAAGTACTATTACGCCTAACGAAAAATTTATAATACTAACAACGGATAACAGAAGTTTAAACATATCTCTTATCTCTCTTAAACCTTTTCCCTATTTGTTCACAGACTGATAGTAACCTGTTGAGTTGTATACGAGTATGAGTTGCCATGATATTAAAACGTATTCTAGCCATTTTTTTAGGAACTGCAGGCCATCGAACGGCTGGTGCAAAAATTCCATTTTCAAATAATAACTTAGATACCTCTATAGTTTTCTTCTCATCACCTATTAGCCATGGAATAATTTGCGTTGCGCTATTTAATGTATCAAAACCCATCTCTTGCATACCATTCCTAAAATATGTCGCCTTTTGATCTAATGTATCTCGTATATCAGGGCTATTCTTTATAATTCCCAAAACTGCAACCACTGAAGCGGCTATAACAGGAGGCATGGAATCAGAAAAGACATACGACCTGCAAGCAATTCTTAAATACTCTATCAACTCTTTACCCCCAGAAACAAAACCGCCTGCGCACCCTAATCCTTTACTCATAGTACCCATATTTATATCAACCTTACCTTCAACACCGCAATATTGAGCCGTCCCCCCACCAGTTTTTCCTAATACACCAATTGCATGAGCATCATCAACCATTGTCAAAGCTTTATACCGCTGTGCCAACTCTACTATTTTATCCAATGGTGCAATATCACCGTCCATACTGAATACACCATCTGTAACAATCAACTTTCTTCTTTTTTTATATTTTACCAACTTGGATTTCAAATCATCTACATCGTTATGTGAATAAGTAATGACCTTTGCTTTTGAAAGACGACAACCGTCAATAATACTCGCGTGATTTAGTTCGTCACTTAGAATAACATCATCTTTAGTAAATAGAGAAATTTTAACTTTGGAACCAAGTAGATTGATTATTGCTGGAATCAAACCTGTATTCGTACCAAAACCTGTTCCTGTAGTTAAGGCGTCTTCATAATGAGTAAATAATGCAAGCTCTTTTTCCATCATTTGATGTATATCCATGGTGCCTGATATTAAACGTACACCCCCTGATGCAACACCATACTTTTCTATTGCCTTAATTGCACATTCCTTGATCTTTGGATGATTTGCTAATCCAAGATAATTGTAGGACCCAAACATTAAAACCTTTTTATCGTTGATAATAACTTCTGTGTCACAAGCACTTTGTAGTACCTTTACGTCAGGATATAATCCTCTTTGTTTGATTTGAGATAATAATTTGGTGATTTTTTCCATAGACAATTTTTATTATCTAGGTCGTTGCGCTTTTTTAACGCCCTGGCTTGTTTTCCAAAAAATCTGATACCAAATATACACAACCATAAATACGAGACAAAATACTGTAATCCACTCAAATTCTGCGGTAGAAAAAGTAGGTAGGATCAAACCAAAAATACCACCAGTAAGTAAAGGCGCGGAGGTGGCAATCATGATTTGCCGCAGACGACTGCGCCAGATGCCGTCCATGTTTCGGTATTTTGTCCATAAGTTTCTGAACGCCAAAAAAACTATCACAATATAGTATATCGTAAATACGATACCCCATAAAGGGCTCTCTGAATCAAAGCGATTTTCAGGTAAAACTCGCCCGGGCACTAAATAGCCGGGGGTTATGCTGATAAGGATAATCAAAGCCGTTGTTGCAAATAGGAGGGCGTACTGTTTTTTGGTTAAATAGAATCTTTTGAAAGCAAAATGATAGGTGAAAATATAAAAGAAAAAAACAATGAGAGCGCCGAAGATACCACTCATCCGAATGGACAAACTGATTAGCACCGGATCCATCGCAAGCCGTATGCCAATCAAACTAAAAATCCAAAACATGATCATCAGCGACACAATCGCATAAAAAATGTTAGACGGATGCGTGGTGTTGCCGATCCAAGTGCGATAGGCAAGAGCAAGGCACATAAGAGCAACAATGCCCATTATTACGACAATCCACGGGAGTGTTACAGAGGGCGTGGCGAGGGTAAAGTTAATTGTTTGCGAGGGAATGGTGAGCATAAATTTCAACGCCTTTGTCGGCAACTTTCGGGAATCCTGCCGGGCACCCAAAAGATATGGTACCAGATGTAGATAGCCATGAAAACAGTGAAGATGGGGCCGACCCATGTTAATGAATCATCGCGTATAAGTGCGAACCACAAGTTAAAAGCGCTTCCTCCGATAAATGCGACAATGGTAGCGATAAAACATTGCTTTGCCCGTTTCTTCCAAAAGCCGTCCATTTTAATGGATTTGATAAATAACACGTAAAACGCAAGCAACATAACAGTTGTAAAGTAGATCGCAAAAACAACATGCCAGAATACACTGATTTCCGGTTTGAGGTACCTGTCCGGGGGAACTGGCCACGCAAGAAACACGTTTGGCAGGATAATGATAACGGACATTATGAGTGCACTGATGATCAATGCGCGCACATGCCAACGCTTTAAGGGAAAAATTTGATATCCCAAGTGGCACGAAAAGAGAAAAAAGAAGAATGCAATCAAGATAGGCGCAATGTAAGCAATGCGGGCTAGTATACCGGTTAATAGAGGGGTTAATACAGTAATATGAAAAACTATACTCGCAAACGTCCACAGCGCGGCCATAAGCGCGGTAAGCGCAAAGAAGATATTGGTCGGATGCCGCTTATTTCCGATCCACGTTCGCCACGCAAGGGCGAGGTTCATTGCCACTACAATGCCGATGGGAATAAAAATCGGCGGGAATGGAAGTGTTGGGATGTGAATGGTTATGTCCATAAGAGTTTACGCACCTGCCTAACGGCAGTCAGGTCGTTTTTAGCGACGCCTAGTTTCAATTTCCAATATCGTTTGAGTATGAAATGATGTCGGTTACTGTTACTTTGCTTGCATACTTGCCTAAATGTCCATACCGTCCTCCTTCTTTGTATAATCCTTTGAACTGAACTTTGATTATGCGAATATCATCAAAATCGTATTCCGATTCTATTAGGGTTTGTGCTTTGCTATAGAAAGAGTTAACAGTATCGTCTTCCTCAACCCACGTGAGATTCCCAAGCGTTGGAAAATTTTCCCCTTCCTTAAACTTTACATTATCGGTAAACACAACAGCTTCTCGGAGCCATAGCACATAACCATTGAATTCTCTTTCTACTGGACTTAACTGTGTACGGATTATTGCCACTATTACGATTGATATAATAATGACTGCCAAGATCGTAAAGATTATCATTTTCTTTGTCATACGCCAACTGTATTATTTTTGTTCTCTAAAGGTTCCGCGCGGCGCAATATGATGACTGGTTTTTTTATTGATAAATTTGAACCACCTCTGATCATGCTTTTCCATATACGGAGCGATGATAGTGTCAATGTTTCTTTGTTCAACATTTCCTTGCATTGCTTTCTCTGCCATAATATTGCCTTGCCAACCGTTTTCCGAACCCCCTTTTTCTATGTAGTGATCATCAAGGCCTAATAAATGGCCAAATTCGTGGGGGGCGGGATCTGGGGTATTGCCACGCCACACACCTATATAACCTTCGTCCTTAACATATGACCGCTCATTATTTATTTGGATCATGTTATTGTCTTTGTCAGTAAATTTTGTGCTTTTACGAATGTTTGGATGCTTAGTAATCCCAACCTCCACATCAAACGCAACATTATACGTCCTATTTGTTTTTGGATCAGTGTACGTCCATCCTTTGTTCCATTTGTTCCATTCCTGCATAATATCCGTCTGCATTCTTTGGACGACTTCGGACGTAGCGTCTTGTCCGTAAATATAGATGTCTGATCTGATTGTAATCGTACTCCAACGATCGTTGATTGCAATAACCGCGTCTTCTCCGGTTGGATCAACGTTTGTGATTGGATTATTCCCCGTATAGGCGTACGGATTCAACAACTGCGGATTCATTAGAGCGTTCTGAAAACGGGGATCATTTTGGTTGCCGGCAATTATCATCGGGTCCGGTTGAGTAAAACGTCCTATCTTTGGATTGTAATATCTCGCTCCGTAATACAGGAGGTCTGATTCTGAATCTTTTCGTTGTCCTGTGAATGAGAATTTGGAGGTGAATGATGATTGGTTGTTCTCTCTGTTGATTTGATTGATGCGTTCTATGCCAAAGGCGGTGTAGTCCAGTTGTTGTTCAACGTTTCCTTGCTCGTCTAAAAGTAGATTTGGAGAGCCAAGGGGATCGGAGATGACATAATGAAAGCCGTTTTCATCAGAAATGCCAAAGAGCGTGGAAGGATCGTTTGGATTAAGATAAAAGTAGTTGGTTGTGGAGGCAAGAGTTACGAAAGGATGCGTGATGAGGATGAAAAATGAGAGGTATATGAGAAGAGAGACCGCGATGCGCTTGATAAAGGTGAGGTTAATTGTTTGTGATGGTATGGTGAGCATAAGAATTAATGTCGTTAATCAAATTTTGAATTTCTCCGGTACGGTATAGTGTATGCGCGTATCGTGTTTTTCAACCATTCCTTCAAAAAACATATTGACTATCATAACATCTTTTATGCCATAGCGCCGCGCGAAACCTAAGAGCGAACGTGGGAAAATCGGTTTTTGTATTCTTTGCGCTTTCACTTCAATAGGAAGGATGGCGTCTTTCTCTACAATAAAATCAACTTCCGCCTTATCCTTTGTCCGCCAAAAAAAAATTGTGTCAAATGTTCTCAAATCTTTCTGTAACGCAGAGAATACATAATTTTCCAAAAGCGGCCCCTTGTCGTCCCGTTCATCAAATTCCTCAAATCGTTTGAGAGCGAAATTGCGCACACCGTTGTCATAAAAATAAACCTTCGGCATTTTAGTAATTTCTTTTCGCGTATTTTTAAAAAAGGGAGGGATCAACTTCACTACGAATGTTCCCTCTAACGCGTACACATACCGTTTGACAGTGGTATTTTTTACTCCGAGCGTCAAAGATAGTTCAGCGATATTGACTAAATTACCTATTTGAGAAGCCAATATTTTGACGAGTTTCGTAAAAGCAATCTGATCTTCTATTTTAAAAAAATTAATAATATCTTTATCAAGATAACTATTATAAATCTCCTCAAGAACTTTGATTTTTCTCTCCCTTGTATCTTCAAGCACAGCCTCCGGATAACCGCCCCACACCATAAATTCTTTAAGATAATTTTTAAGAGCTTTTTTGTCGGGTTCGCTCATGTCCCCTTTTTGTTGAATGACGCGCAGTTTCTCGTCTTTTGCCGATAAAAACTCATCAAAAGAAAATGGATGGAGATAAAAAAGTTTCTTTCTCCCGGTGAGCGCTTCCTGTGTTTTCGCTTTAATCTCCAATGATGACGATCCGCTCACGATAAATTTTACAGGCAGATGAAGGTCGTGCACGCCCTTTAAGAACAAACCCGGATTTTCCAGCCGCTGAACCTCATCAATAAAAAAATAGATTTTTTCCTTACCCATCCGAGACTTTATGTATTTAATAAACGAGGATTGATCCTTGATAATCATCAAGTCATCTATCACGTCAAGGTTCAGGAAGTAAATGTTATTTTCTTCAACAGATTTTTCTTGAGTAAGAAAATTTTTAATCTGAAGCAGAAGAGTGGTCTTCCCAACACGCCGAGCGCCTAAAAGCACAATAATATCTTCATTATCTAAATACTGGATTATTTCTTGCAGTTTCTTTCTTAAGACGAGTTTTTTTACCATATCTAGCTATAATAATATAAGATGAAATGCCTGTCAACTATATTTCACCTATATTCAGTAGTGCAAATCGTGGTGCTGAAAACTTAAAACTCCAACCACATGAGCGAAATCTCATGAGTCGTGAGTGTGAAGTTAAAAGTCTGCAAGGGGATGGGTGAGCATAATTATGTTACATCATCTCCATACTTTTCTATTTCAGGCAAGATGCCTTCTATGGCTTTTTTGATTAACTCCAAGTCAAACTTTTCTACGATGAGGGTGTGGCGGCAAAATATGAATTTATGCTCTTTGATTATTTCGGCTAATTTTTGGGGTGTATAGACATGAAATCTGTAACTGGAAATTCCCTTTGCGCCCTCGTAGCCGACATCAACGTTCATAAAACTATAGACATTATAGATGTCTTCCGGCCAGTCGTCTAATCCTGGATATTCTAAAAACCAATAACCTTTAAAAAACTTTTTTTTCTGTTTCAAATCTGTAATCATAAAAGTTACCACACAAGATGTGTGTTTACCACCTGTTCTCTTGCGCCACTACTATTTTTAGTCCATATCTCTAAATTTGCCCCCTCTCTACCACCAGCATATCCTTTTGGAGCGGGTTCTCTAAATATCCGTGTATCATCGGCATTTCTCCACCCGGTCGGTAAGCTAGTCGCCCTATCCACAATCCTCACCGGACTCTCCCCAACAAACTTCATTCCCGCTTCAATCGCCTGCTCGCGACTACCAACTTTAATTTGTTCTGCTCCGTTCTCTGCCTGTTTAATAATCCTGTTCACTTTATACTCCCGCGCGGCACGCATCAGTCCCTGCGCCGCATCCGTCTGCCCGATCTTTCGGAGCAATGCGCCGCTTATGATAGGCAGGATAACCGACCCTCTGGTAATGGATGCGTTGAATGAGCTTAATTTCTCGCCAGTCAGCGCGTTTCGTCCCAAAACCGACTCCGCGATGTCTATTGCGTCTCCGGTGATTGGCGCAGTTCGTATAAATGCTTCCCAAACAAATCTTGGGCTCGTGATGATCCCAGGAAGCATAGCGCTAATCTGCGGGCCATACATTCCAAGGAAGTAGCTTCCTGTCGCAACTGCCGCTGGAATTGCCTGCTCTCCGCTCGGATCAACAAAATTTATCGGATTATTCCCCGCGTACGTGTAGGGATTTAAGAGTTGCGGATTCA
>MHJU01000009.1 GCA_001818155.1 Candidatus Jacksonbacteria bacterium RIFCSPLOWO2_02_FULL_44_20
TGGCTCTGCGTGGAGAATTTAGGCAACAATGTATGCCTTCGGCATGCCAAGAGTTGTCATGCGATTAAGCGCCTTGAGACGAATCAGAAGTTCAGTGCGTTGATTGACAAACGTGAGGGACCGAAGTTTATCAGTGAAGATTGTTTTCAAGCGAAACATAGCTGTTTCAGCAATGCTCCGTCGGTGATACCCGCTTTCCCGCTTCCACGCCGATCTTCCGATCTGCCGTATGCGGCGCAGGTTTTCATCTCTTGGCAATGGATCGGCTCTCTTGTTGCCATTCTGCCAGATACGCGCGTTTTTCTGTGGAGGAATAGCGATGCGTGGAACAGATTGTTCAGAGAGCGTCTCATAACAGGTTCGTTTGTCAAAAGCGCCGTCTGCCGATACCTGTTTCAGAGCAGTATCTTCCGAAAGTTTGGCAAGGAGGGGTTCCAACATCTCGCAATCAGCGGTATCGTTGCCGGTGACTTCGCCAAGCACGATGTTTCCAGTCTTTTCATCCACGCCAATATGCAGTTTTCTCCATGTGCGCCGTTTGCTCCATCCATGTTGCCGAACCTTCCATTCGCCTTCTCCGTAGACCTTCATACCCGTACTGTCAACAACAAGATGGAGCGTTTCTTTCCGCGCAGGATGGACGCGTATGGTGATGGATAGGGAGCGGGAACGGATAGAGAGCGTTGAATAGTCCGGCGCTTTGACAAGAGCCCCGATCCGTTCAAGCACGCTTACCAGAAACCCCTCAGTCTGACGCAATGGAAGATGAAATACCGCCCGCAGTGTCAGGGCAACCTCAATAGCGGTATCACTGAAAACTTTTGGCTTCCCTCGCTTCCCTGTTTTATTCCGTTCCTTCCATTGACGAAGAGCGTCTTCAGTAATCCAGAACATGATCTTCCATCGATTAACTAACGCCTCATTATACTCTTTCCAGTTCCTGATCCTATACTTCTTTTTTCCTTTCTTCTTGTTGCTTTTTCCCTTGTTTCCCGATTCCTGATTTTTTGATTGTTTTGACTGCTTTGATTGTGTGGTATATGGTTTCATATACTTACCATGATAGCAAAAATGGAGGAATAAGGGGAGGATTATTCAACAAAGCCATTCATGACCATAAAATCGCCTTTGCAAAATAACCGCGTCCTTATCATGGGTCTCGGGTTGCACGGCGGCGGAGTTGCCTCGGCCCGTTTTTTTGCGCTCGCGGGAGCCCGGGTTCTTGTAACAGATCTAAAAACAAAACCAGAACTTGCCTCCTCGCTAAAAAAACTCGCGCAATATAAAAATATAACCTATGCGCTTGGGAAACATAGAAAAACAGATTTTACGCGCGCGGATCTTATTATTAGAAATCCGGCGGTTCCAAACGATTCCGAATACTTGAAAATCGCCCGCGATCGCAGGACTCTGGTACATACGGATGTGAGCTTGTTCTTACAACTTTTGCGACAAATTAAAAAACCTCCGGTTGTCATCGGCATTACAGGCACTAAAGGAAAATCCACAACAGCCGCGTTACTTCATCATGTTCTGATAAAAGCTGGGAAAAAAGTGATGCTGGCTGGAAATATTAGAAAATCGCCGCTTGATTTCATAAAAATCAAAAATGAATCATTGGTCATTGGGATTTGGGATTTGGTCATTTTGGAATTATCCTCATGGCACCTTGAATCTCTAGACGAACATAAACTCTCGCCTCAAATCGCGCTCATAACCAATATCCTGCCTGACCACTTAAACCGCTATTCCAAGTTTGAGGAGTACGCAAAAACAAAATTTTTGATTTCAGCTTATCAAACAAAGCACGATGCCTTGTTTCTAAACAAAAACGACAGCGTCTCGCGATCTTACAGGAAAAATAAAAAAATCGGAAAAATAATTGAATTTACGGAAAAATCAATCAAAAATACGCGCGCGTCTCTGCATCCGGTTTCAATAGGAGCGGTTTTAGCAATTGCGCGGTATTTGAAGGTGAACAAAAAATTAGTTCAAAAAGCAATCACTGTTTTCCCAGGATTAGAAGGTCGATTGGAATATGCCGGGAAGGTTCATGGAGTACGATACTACAACGACAGTTGCGCGACACAGCCGGATGCGGCGATATTTGCGATTGAAAAAGTTAAAAATTCCGCTAATACTAAAGGCAATCTTATTCTTATTGCCGGCGGGCAGGACAAAAATCTAAACTATGCAAAATTGGCGCTGTGCATTACGCGACATGTGCATACATCTATTTTATTTCAAGGATCGGCATCAGATAAAATCTTTGCTGAACTAAAAAAGATTGATGGAGAAACGCGCTGTTTGAATAATATAAGATCAATGAAAGAGGCAGTCGCCCTTGCTAAAAAATACGCAAAATCCGGGGACGTTGTGCTCCTCTCTCCGGGCGCCGCAAGTTTCGGACTTTTTAATCATGAATTTGACAGGGGAGAACAGTTCAGAATACTAGTTAAATAGTTTGTTATGTCCAGACACTATTCTTTTAATCACCAATTTATTGGCTTAACTTTAGCACTACTTGCGTTTGGCCTCGTAATGCTCACCTCCGCAAGCCAAGTGATTGGATTGGATGACTTTAATGATCCATTCTACTACATCAAACATCAGTTAATTTTTGGCGTACTCCCGGGTCTCCTGTGCATGATTCTTGCCTCACATATTCCATACAGACTGTATGAAAAATACGCAATAGCAATTTTTGCAGGAACAGTTATTCTGCTTATTCTCATATTCATCCCTGGAATCGGGTTTACTCATGCTGGCGCAAGCAGATGGCTCGCGGTTTTAGGTATTTCAGTCCAGCCGTCTGAAATAATGAAACTCGCGCTCGTCATTTTTCTCTCATCTTGGTTTGCTAAACGAAAAGATAAAACCAACGACTTTTATTACACTTTCGTACCGTTTCTTTTGATTCTTGGAGCAGTATCGCTCTTAATCGCGCTACAACCAGATTTGGGAACTCTTGGAGTTGTTATAGCAATAGCGATTTCAATATACTGGATCGCGGAAATGCGCCGAACTCATTTACTGATCTTTGTTTTTGTTATTATTCTCGGGTTTGGGATACTTATTAAAGCGGCTCCATACCGCTTATCGCGCATCAGCGCATATCTAAACCCGCGCGAAGATCAACTTGGCGCGAGTTACCAAATCAATCAATCTCTCATAGGAATCGGCTCCGGAGGGATTCTAGGACGCGGTATAGGACAGTCAAAGCAAAAATATCACTACTTGCCAGAAGTAGCCGGGGACTCCATTTTTGCGGTGATTGCCGAAGAGTTAGGCTTTATCGGAACGAGCGGCTTTATTATATTTTACCTTTATTTTATTATTCACGGATTCCGCCTTGGAAAACGAGCGCTAAATCCGTTTGGAAAATATATGATTTGTGGTATTATGAGCTGGTTTGCTTCGCAGATGTTAATAAATATCGGCGCAATGGTCGGGCTTCTCCCGCTTACCGGACTTCCTCTTCCTTTCGTGAGTTATGGAAGCTCGGCGCTTATTGTGACTCTTTCCGGCATAGGAGTGGTTATGAACGTATCAATATCTAAAAAATCCTAAATTATGCGTATTCTCTTTGTTGGCGGCGGCACACTCGGATCGGTCTCTCCTCTTATCGCTATTTTTGAGGATCTGCAGAAGTCGGATGCGCGGGTTGAATGCTTATGGGTTGGCACAAAAAATGGCCCTGAACGAGCTTTTATCGCTGGATATAATATTACATATCGCGCGATTCCAGCAGGAAAACTGCGCAGATATTTTTCATTCAAAAATTTTGCTGACATTCTCTTTGTATTTCAAGGTTTTTGTAAATCCGTATTGATCCTTATTAACTTCCGGCCAGACATCATCATTGGAGCAGGGAGTTTTGTGCAAGTGCCAATTCTCCTAGCGGCAAAATGTTTTTTCAGAAAAACAAAAATCATCATCCATCAGCAGGATATAACTCCCGGGCTCGCTAACCGTCTTTCTGCAAAATGGGCTCATGTGATTACAGTAAGCACCGAACAATCACTTAACCATTTTCAAAGAACAAAAAGTGTATTCACTGGAAATCCGTATAGAAAAGAGATCGCAAAAGGCGATATTTCACGCGCTTTTGATATATTCAAACTTGAGCCAAAAATTCCGACTATTCTTGTTCTTGGAGGCGGAAGCGGAGCCGTCGCCATAAATAAACTCTTAACTCGCGCGATTCCGAAACTCGCCATATTTTGCCAAATTATTCATTTAACAGGAACAAACAAGGAAGATGGAGCGCCAAAAAATATCTCACGATACCACGCATACGAATTTTTAACCTCTTTTCTCAAAGATGCCTACGCTGTTGCTGATCTTGTAATATCAAGAGCCGGTTTTGCCACAATTACCGAACTTGCGGCTCTTGCAAAACCATCTATCATCATCCCGATACCAGATACGCATCAGGAAGAAAATGCCCTCTGGCTTTCAAAAAACCGCGCGGCAGTTATAATGCCTCAAAAAACGCTTACTCCAAATAAATTAAGCAAAGGCGTTCGCGAAATCATAGAAAACAAAGAAGAAAGCTTTAGGCTCTCATCTAACATTTCTACTATTCTCCCAAAAGACTCAAATGAAAAATTTTTACAAGTAATGATTGCAACTCTAGAACATGGGATAAGAGTGAAGAAGTGGTAGTTAATTTATGATTAAACAGCAGTCCAAACCATTTGCCTTTCCATCCTCGGTGTTCTTCATTGGCATCGGCGGAATTGAGGTTTCGGCCCTTGCAAAACTTGCGCTCTATGAAGGCGCGCGAGTCGCCGGAACTGATCTTTTGGAGTCTGGTATCACAAGAGAATTAAGAAATTTTGGAGCTGAAGTGACTATCGCCAAAACTATAGAAAGCATTAGTCTTCTCGCATATAAACCGAAATTGATTATTTACTCTCTTGCTGTGTCGCCTGAACACCAGCTTTTGCGTCAGGCAAAAAAACTGCGCATAAAAACACTTAAGACAAACGAGGCGCTTGGGGAAATTTCAAAAATACGCTACACGGTTGCGGTTTCAGGCATGCACGGCAAAAGCACAACAACAAGCATGATCGGAGTAATGCTAGAAAGCGCGTGTTTAGATCCGTTAGTCATTGTCGGAACAAAAGTGCCGCAGTGGAGTGGAAATATAAGAATTAAGAAGCATCAAGTAAGAAATAAGAAACTTCCAAACAATGATATATTTGTTCTGGAAGCAGACGAATACCGCTCAAAAATGCTCGCCTTGCATCCGGACATTATTGTACTTACCCGCGTTGAAGAGGATCATCTTGATTACTATAAAAATCTCGCTCACATAAAACGAGAGTTCAGAAAATACGTGCGCGGACTAGAAGAAAGAGGAGTAGTAATTGCAAACTGGGAAGATAAAAATATACGCGATATTCTTTCGCGATTATCTGATTCTATTGTAAGATACAATTATCGCGACTTAAAAATAGCGCAAAAAATTAAGAAAATTTTGAAAGTTCCGGGAAAACATAATGTGCAAAATGCGCTTGCGGCGTATGCGGTCGGCGCGCGCCTCGGATTAAGCGAAAAACAGATACTTAAGGGGCTTGCAAGGTTCAAAGGCACATGGCGCCGGCTAGAACTCGTAGGCTACTACAAACTACAAACTACAAACTACAAACTCCCGATAATCTCCGACTACGCTCATCACCCAACCGAAATCAGAGCATCACTCCAAGCCCTGCGGGAAAAATATCCCAAAAAACGCCTTGTCCTTGCTTATCAGCCACATCAGCACAACCGAACAAAAATGTTGTTCAATCAATTTATTGAAAGTTTTGAAACAGCAGACGTTCTGATACTTAATGAAATTTTTGATGTTGCCGGACGGGAAGAAAAAAATGATCAAAATGTTTCGTCGGCGCAATTAGCAAATGCAATTAAAAAACGTAGAGAGTGGGGTAGAAAACCGATATATTATAGTAAAAATCTTCAGGAAACAAGGAAGAAAATCAAAACTTTAGCGCACAAAAACGACGTATTAATTATCATGGGAGCAGGGGATATTGATATGATCGCGAGAGAATTAGTTGTGCAGAAAACTGTATAAAATATGTCCTTAAAAATTAAACGAAACATTCCTCTCGCTCCTTACACCACGCTAAAAATCGGAGGGATTGCTGATTATTTTACGGAATGCAAAACAGAAGAAGAGGTGATTGAAGCGCTCTTGTTTGCAAGTGAAAAAAAAATGCCATACTACATACTCTCCGGCGGGAGCAATGTGCTTGTGTCTGATGCGGGATTTCGTGGGATAATAATCAAAATTAAAACTCTAACATTGCGTATTGACGGCGCAAAAGTTTCTTCTGAAGCAGGCGTTTCTCTGCCGCTACTTGCCAAAAAAACTACCGGGCACGGACTTTCTGGTTTAGAATTCGGAATCGGAGTACCCGGAACTGTCGGAGGAGCCGTCTATGGAAACGCCGGCGCGTTTGGGCAAGAGACGAAAGATGTCGTGAACTCGGTCTGTATCGCAAGGAGAGAGACGGACTCTAAAATTGCGGAATTCTCAAATGAGATGTGCGAGTTTGCATATCGCGACAGCATATTCAAACGCCATAAAGATTGGATTATTCTCTCCGCGGTTTTCACGCTCAAAAAGGACTCAAAAGAAAACTGCGAAAAGCGCATGATGGAAATGTTAAAAAACAAGACAACCAATCAGCCGATGGGAGAATTGGCCGCTGGCTCTATCTTCAAAAATCCGCCTGTGACTCCAGCATGGCGGTTGATTGATGAGGCCGGAATGCGCGGAGCCTATTTTGGAAACGCGAAAGTATCAACTCAACACGCAAACTATTTTATCAACACCGGAGGAGCGACAGCGGCTGATTTTCTTGCATTGATCAGGCTAATAAAAGATAAGGTGCAAGAAAAATGCGGAATTCAATTAGAAGAGGAAATCCAATTTGTTGGATTTTGACTGACACTATGAACCTTGACTCGCGCGGAAAAATGAAATTATACAGCATTATCTCTGCTTTATTCGCGCTTATCATTGTATTTATCACGCTTCTTCTTCCAAAAGCAGAGGTTCTGATCTCTATAAAAGAACGACAGTTCAAAAAAACCTATTCCGTGATTCTGGACAATACAATTTCCGTTCCTCTTGCGCCTATAAACCGCATTCCATATTCTACGCTAACAGAAACTAATGCATTTAAAGAGCATATCATCACCTTTATAAACGAAAAAATCACAAGTGAGATTGACTTAAACAGCGAGCATTTAGATGAAGATGCTCTGCGATACACGCTTGAAATAACTGATAAAGAACATGCAATTGCGGAACTTTATGTTGATTCCATTATTCTTCCAAAAATAGATACAGCCGCACTGAAAAAATTAATTCGCGGGAAAAAAATAAAAGAAGCGCGCGATAATCTCGAGCGCCTGCCATATATTAAATCATCAACTATCACTCTTATTCCCGAATTTTTGGGCTTTGTGCCTCTTATTGGAGAGCGAATCACAATTACCTATGAGTAAGTACTAAATCACACTATGTCGATGGCCCTCTTTCGCGCCTGAACCAGTGATCTCAATAAACCGCGCTTTCTTTTGGAATTCAGAAATGGTTTTTGCGCCAAGATAGCCCATAGATGAGCGCAAACCCCCGGCAAGTATTCGCACATGTTCGGATAACGAGCCACGATATGGAATCATTATGGAAACTCCCTCTGGAACGAGTTTTGTAGGGAGAACGTCCGATTGCGCATACCGATCTTTTGAACCTTCCAGCATTGCCTCAAAAGAACCCATGCCGCGAAATATTTTGTATTTTTTCCCATCTTTTTCAATGATTTCTCCAGGCGCTTCATCGGTTCCGGCAAGCAAATTTCCGAGCATCACGGATGAGGCGCCTGCCCCGATCGCTTTTGCAATATCGCCAGAATGTTTGATGCCGCCGTCCGCAATGACAGGAGTATCTTTTTTTGCCAAACGAACTCCTGCCAAAGCTTCCATGATCGCGGTGATTTGCGGAACGCCGATTCCAGCGACAATTCGTGTTATACAAACAAAGCCTGGCCCCATACCTACCTTTACAGCATCCGCCCCTGCTCGCGCAAGATCATAGGCTCCATCGCGCGTTGCAATGTTTCCGGCGATCACATCTATCTTATTGAAACAGGGATTCTTTTTAATCCTGCAAACCATCTCAACCACTCCTTTGGAATGCCCATGCGCTGTGTCAACAACTAAGAGGTCGGCTCCTGCCTTAACAAGTGTCTGTGCGCGACGAAACTGTTCATCGCCGGTAGAAATCGCGGCGCCGACAAGAAGTTTTTTTTGTTTTACGGCCATCACCTCTTTTGCCTGCGAGTCCGCGCTCATGTTTTTATGAATTATGCCAATGCCGCCCAAATTTGCAATGGACGAGGCAAGAGCGCTCTCTGTTACAGTGTCCATAGCGGCAGAGATAATTGGTATTTGCAGACGAATTCTCCTTGTCAGGCGCGTTGAAATGTCGGTATCTTTGGGCAAAACCGAGGATTTACAAGGAAGGAGAAGAACGTCGTCAAATGAAAAGGCTTTGATTATTTTCATAATTATAGTATAAAATAGTATAAATGAGGAGATAAAAAAAGTCCAATGATGAAAGACTCTATAACTCACAAGCATATCGCGATTCTTGACTTCGGCTCGCAATATACGCATCTTATCTCGCGGCGGCTAAGGGATGCGCGGGTATTTTCAAAAATTTATCCCCACGATACGCCGGCAAAAACGCTTGCTTCCGAACGTCCGATCGGAGTCATCCTTTCAGGAGGTCCAAAGAGCGTGTATGAAGCCGATGCTCCGTCCTACGACGCGAAACTATTTGAACTCGGGATTCCAATCCTTGGCATCTGCTACGGACAACAGCTCATTGCGCGCCAGTTTGAAGGGGAGGTGAAACATGGGAAGGTGAGGGAGTACGGATTTGCCAAATTCAAAATTAAAATTGAAAAATCAAAATTATTTCACGATATTGCAGATGTTCTTGATGTCTGGATGTCGCATGGAGATATAGTAACAAAATTACCGGCAGGATTTACAGTAACAGGCGCAACAAAAAATTGTCCGATTGCGGCGATGGCGGATACTCAAAGAAATATATACGGACTCCAGTTTCACCCGGAAGTGCACCACACAAAAGATGACGACAACATATTACGAAATTTTGCATTCAAAATCTGCAAAGCAGAAAAAGATTGGCAAATAGGCGACATTATTGGCGATATTCTTACAGAAATTAAAATACATGTCCGAACAAAAAAAGTGTTCATGCTTGTTTCAGGCGGCGTGGATTCTACTGTGGCATTTGCCCTTCTGCAAAAGGCTCTTGGTGAAAAAAATGTGATAGGAGTGCATATTGACAGCGGCCTTATGCGTAAAGATGAATCGCAAAAAATTCTCTCTGACCTCAACAATGCAGGGCTTACAAATATCAACCGCGTTGATGCAGAAGATAGATTTTTAAAACAGCTCAAAAATATCCGTGATCCGGAGGAAAAAAGGGTGATAATAGGTGAGACCTACATGGACGCGGCGGAAGCATGGCTCTCTGAAAATCAAGGCGACATACTTCAAAGCGAGAAATGGCTTATCGGCCAAGGAACGATCTATCCTGATACGATTGAATCAGGCGGAACGCTAAAGGCTGACAAAATTAAAACGCACCATAACCGAGTTCAAAGAATTCTGACAATGATTGAGCGCGGAAAAATTATTGAGCCGCTAAAAAATCTCTACAAAGACGAGGTGCGGGAAATCGGCGCAAAGCTTGGTCTGCCGAAAAAACTTCTCTCTCGCCATCCGTTCCCGGGGCCCGGCCTTGCGGTGATGATTATGTGTTCGCAAGCGCGCCTGTATATTCCGAAAATAGCGCTCCCCAAAGACACAACAATACTCCCGATTCAAAGCACAGGAATTCAGGGAGATAACCGTACTTATGCCTACCCGCTTGCGGTGTGGAAAACTTGGAATTTTGAACGTATGTCCAGATTTGCAACAGAGTTCACAAATCATCATAAAAAAATTAATCGCGTAGTGCAGGTAGTCTGGGCAAAAAAAAATCAAGAAGAGAAGACACACCCTAACTTCAGCCACACGCCGGGGCTATTCGTAACTAAAGATCGACTGGAATTACTGCAAAAAATTCACGAGCGCGTTACGAGAATCGTCAAAGATGAGCGACTGTACGATAAAATCTGGGAATTCCCGATTATACTTTTGCCGATCGGCCTTACAAAAAACGGGCAATCGGTTGTGCTACGCCCGATCTCATCAAAAGAGGCAATGACCGTAAACGCCTATTCGTTGCCTCGCGCGACAGTGCAAAGCATAGTTTACGCGATCAGGCAATTTGATGAAATAGAGGCGATTTTTTATGACGTGACAGACAAACCGCCGGCGACAATTCAGTGGGAATAACTTACATTCTTTACGTTGACGGTATTTGGGAAGTAGTATACCCTACACTACATTACAATACATTACGACGACCTATATGCCAACACACAAGAAACCATCAACCGATCCGTTTGCGAAACGGATGCCGCCCCCGACCTCTGGATTTGATTTCAAAGAAAACCCGACATGGCGTATTTTCCGTATCATGAGCGAATTTGTTGATGGATTTCAATTCATCAGCGAACTCAAAAAAGAGGTTACATTTTTCGGTTCTGCGCGTCTTTCCGAGGGCAATAAATACTACGCTCTCTCTCGCGAACTCGCGCGCCGCCTTTCAGAGGATGGATTCACGATTATCACAGGAGGAGGTCCAGGCATTATGGAAGCCGGTAACCGCGGCGCTCGCGAGGGAAAAAAGGGCGAATCGATCGGGTTAAATATACAGCTTCCAAAAGAACAGAGAGAAAATCCGTATCTTTCGCGAGGTATAGGTTTTCACTACTTTTTTACTCGTAAAGTCATGCTCTCCGCGTCAGCTCAAGCTTACGTGTTTTTCCCTGGAGGATTTGGCACTCTTGATGAATTTTTTGAAATAATCACGCTTATCCAAACAAAAAAAATTTCAGGCGCTGTGCCGGTTATTGCGATGGGCGCGGAATTTTGGCAACCGCTTGACGACTGGATACATAAATTTATGTGCGAATGGGGGATGACTTCAAAAACAGACCCGAAAATTTATAGAATTACCGATTCAGTTGATGAGGCATTAAAAATCGTTTCGCAATCAGAAGAGCGACACTTTTTTTGAACCAATGTCTGTTACACCGATCTATCCGTACAAAATTCAAAAAATTACACAAGAAACTCATACTACTATCATTTGGGAAGTTGTTCCGGAAAATGGAGATATACCGCATTATGAACCGGGACAGTTTGCAATGATTCATCTCTACAATCCTGACGGAACTGTACAGCAAAAAAAAGCCTACTCCATGTCATCTTCGCCGAAGGGAAAAAAATTTCTTGAATTCGGCATCAAAATTCACGGCGATTTCACGCAAAAAATGGCAACCCTGCAAAAAAATGATTTAATCGGAGTGCAGTCTCCGTTCGGAAATTTCATCTATAAGCCAAAAATTCATAACAATCTTGTAATTTTCGCTGGCGGAATAGGAATTACACCTTTTGTCTCAATGATGCGGTTTGCTACATATGACGCGCCGGAAAATAGGATTCTAATGTTTTACTGCAATCAAACAGAGCAAGATATAGCTTACAAAAAAACACTTGATGATCTTTGCCAAAAAAATTCTAACATAAAAATTGTCTATTCTGTTGATCGCTCACTTGCCGAACGCACAATGTATGAAACAGGATTTCTAAGCGCAGAGCGCGTCATTAAATATGTTACGGATTTTACCGGAAAATACTTTTTTCTTTGCGGACCTATTCCATTTATGAAATCGGTCAGGGAAATTTTACGCATAAAAAACGTGCCGGATGAACGAATCAAACAAGAAGTTTTTTAGAATAACCTCTCCACAAATGGAGGACAAGCGCTATTGGCTAAAGAATCGTTTACTCATCAACCTAGGCTTTGTGCCTAAGTTGTTTGGTTATACGGATCGTCACCTATATCTCCTGACAAACGGAAAACTGAAAGAATATACAAGCGGCGTGGAATACTATTTCGGAATCACCCTCAAAGGAACGGAAACTAAGCCGGAGCAGTTTCCGCGCGCTCTCACTGAAAACGGCGTCATCCGCGCCATTCACGCTCCGTTTAGCAAAGACTCGTACCCATACCCATTTCTGCGCAGAATAAAAAAAATAGGAATAAAAACGTTATATCAGTATATCCGATATCGCATTATCGCGAGGGCGGACGGAAACGCATGGCATCGCCTCCCGAAAGCGATTGAGATCGCGTCCTCAATCGGCGCGGAGAAAATCACGATCCACGCGATTGATATAATTCTCGCTCCGCATGCTAGGCGGCTTTTCCGCGAATTGAACACTTTGGGGAAAAAACGCCGCCTCATGATCTCTCTTGAAAACGTCCCGCGATATCCCTCTGATCAAAAATCAGATAAGAGCGAATGGCGAATAGCGCATCATCCTGTAGAACTTATTGAGTATCTAAAAAAGAATCGCTTAGACGCGATGAAACTAACAGTAGATACAGCTCACCTTGCGGCGTCCGGTTACGACGTTCATGAGATGTGGAAAAAAATTAAGCAATTTACAGGCCACGACATAAATAGCGCAATTTCACATTTTCATTTGGCTGACTATGACGCGGAGAATGATTTTGACGCGGCAAGGCTCGGAGATGGAGTGATCGGGCTTGAAACCTTTCGCGCGCTAATTAACGACTTATATCATCTACACTACAATGGCACCATAAGCATTGAGGTCGCGCCTTTGTATTTTCAAAAGAAAATAAAGCTCATCTCTCATGCGCTGAAACGAGTGATTATGCCCTCTGAAGTTAATTTGCTGGAGGAAGAGGAGTATTTGTTGGGGATGATTCAAGAACTTTTGGACTAAAAATGAATAAAATCTTAAACGCGCGCAAAAGGGTTATGGTCGCGCTTTCTGGAGGAGTAGACTCATCAGTTGCGGCGTATCTTCTCAAAAAACAAGGTTTTCATGTGGAAGGCGTCTATATTCATGTGTGGTCGGCAGAAGATTACTTGAGCGACTGCCCATGGCAAGAGGATATTAAAATTGCGGCAGAGGCGGCAGAGGTTATAGGAATACGATTTCGCTCTATTCACCTAGAAGATGAATACAAAAGCCGGGTTGTGGAATATATGGTAGAAGGGTACAGCGCCGGCGTAACGCCAAATCCAGACGTAATGTGCAATCAGGAAATCAAATTCGGCGTGTTTTTGAAATGGGCTATGCAAGAAGGAGCCGAGTATGTGGCTACAGGGCACTATGCGAGGAATGAATTAGGGATTACGGATTACGAATTACGAAAAGGTCTTGATAAAAATAAAGATCAATCCTATTTTCTCTACACACTCACACAAGATAAATTAGCAAAAATTTTATTTCCAATAGGAGAATATACAAAACCAACTGTGCGGAAAATTGCAAAAAAAGCATTGCTTCCAAACTGGAATCGCAAGGACTCGCAGGGCATTTGCTTTATCGGCAAAGTGGAATTGCCAAAATTTTTACAGAACTATATAAAACCGAAAAAAGGCGATATTATTACAACTGACGGCGAAAAAATAGGAGAACATAATGGAATATTTTACTACACTATAGGTCAGAGACACGGTTTACATTTAGGATCCAAAACCGGTTCTGAAGTCTATTACATAAGAGAAAAGAGGCTCAAGGATAATGTAATTGTCGTTGCAAAAGGAGAAAACAACCCTCTCTTGTATTCAAAGAAAATTACCGCGATAAACGTAAACTGGATTTCAGGCGAGGAGCCAGAGTTTCCTCTTGCGGCTCTCGCAAAAATTCGCTATCGTCAGAGTGAGGAGATATGTAAGATAGAAAAAATTGACGATAAGCGTTACCGTGTCATTTTTGCAAAACCACAGTTTGCAGTCGCTCCCGGACAGTCAATTGTGTTTTATAAGAAGGAAAAGTGTTTAGGAGGAGGGATAATGGAAAGTTAAAATTTTATGTCTCTAAAACTTACAATTCAAGACCAGTTAAAAACATCTCTTAAAACTAAAGATGCAACACGCGTTCTAGTGTTGCGCATGCTCATCTCTGCAATCAAAAACGAAGAAATAGCGCAAGTGAAACGAGAAGAGGGCTTAAGCGATGAGGAAATTACCGCGGTTATTGCGCGGCAAATAAAACAGCGCAAGGACTCTATAGAACAATTTATAAAAGGAGAGCGAATGGACCTTGCGGAAAAGGAACAAAAAGAATTAAGCATCTTGCAGACATTTATGCCAGAGCAAATGAGCGATGAAAAAATTCGCTCAATCGCGCGTGAAATAATCGCTGGCGGAAAATCCGGCTTTGGCGCTGTAATGAGCGCCGTGATGCAACAGGTAAAGGGAAAAACTGACGGTGGAGTAGTAAAAAAAATCGTGGAAGAAACATTGACATCCCAGGATTGATATTGACTTAGACAAGAGACGTATTATAATAACTCTGCAAAAAATATGAATGATCAAGATCTAAAACAAATCAAAAAAATAATGCATGAGACTATTGATGAAACAGTCATGCCGCTTATGGATACGGTAATGAATACGGTCGCAGAAATTAAAACTGACGTTGCAGGATTAAAGAGCGACGTTGCAGGATTAAAGAGCGACGTTGCAGGATTAAAGAGCGACGTTGCAGGATTAAAGAGCGACGTTGCAGGATTAAAGAGCGATATGACAGAACTGAAAACCAAAGTCGGAGTTCTCCAAACTCGTTATCCTGATAAGGCCTATCTTGACGACCGGATAAACGATTTGCGCGGCATCATCGTACAAGGAAGGAAGCAAGACGGCGCGCGTTTAGATAAACTAATCGCTATTCAGCAGAAAAAGAAATACCTCACAGACGCGGACGTTCAAGAATTAGAAAGATTGCGGACATTTGCTCCGTTGCCTGTCTAGCACAGTTCAGAGTACAAACTTTTTTCCTACAATTTCTGATGGCAAAAAATCTTGCGGAGCAGATGGGTTATTGTGGGTATAAATGTAATTCTTGCCATAGCCGAGATCTGTCATAAGAGAAGTTGACGCGTTGCGCAGATGAAGCGGTACCGGTAAAGTGCCGCTTTTTTGTACCTCTTCGCGCGCGGCTCCAATTGCGAGTTTGGCAAGGTTTGACTTAGGCGCTTTTGCCAGATAAATCGCTGTTTGCGAAAGAATAAGCTCTGACTCTGGCCAGCCAATTTTTCGCACCGCGTCAAAGCACGTGTTTGCAACAACTAAAGCTGTCGGCAAGGCGTTTCCAATATCTTCGGAAGCAAAAATTAACATGCGCCGCGCGATAAATTCTGGATCCTCTCCGCCTTCTATCATACGGGCAAGATAATAAACAGCGGCGTTTGCATCGCTTCCGCGCATTGATTTTATAAACGCTGAAATTATATTATAGTGTTCTTCGCCCGCTTTATCGTAAAGTAAATTTGTCTTATCAAAAATCTCTTTGATAATCTCTTTTGTGACGTTTTCTCCTTTTACTGAATGCGAGGAAAGCTCAAGCGCGTTTAAGGCAACACGCGCATCCCCGCCGGAAAACTGCGCAATAAGTTCAAGCTCATTTCTGCCAATTGAAATTTTTTCTTTTTGTGAAGCGCGTTCTAAAATCTCTACAATAACCTCTTTTGATATTGCTTCAAAAAGAAGAACCTTCACGCGCGAGAGGAGCGCCGAAATCACTTCAAACGACGGATTTTCTGTAGTTGCGCCGATAAAAGTTACAGTGCCGTTTTCAACATAAGGAAGAAGCGCATCCTGCTGTTTTTTATTCCAGCGATGAATTTCATCTATAAAAAGCACGGTCTGTTTTTGGTAAATTTTATTTTCAACAGCGCGATTTATAGCGACGCGAAATTCTTTCAATCCAGAAACTGCCGCTTCAAGCGTTACAAAATCCGCGCTGATTTCTGCGGCAAGCAATCGCGCAATCGTTGTTTTCCCGCACCCTGGAGGTCCCCAAAAAATTAAAGAGGGAAGATGCCCCTCTTTTAATGATTTTATGATTGCTGAAGATCTGCCAAAAAACTGTTCCTGCCCGAGAACGTCGCTTAATTTCTGCGGCCGCATACGATCGGCAAGCGGAGGTAAAAATAATCGCATAGCTCTAGCATCTTATCAAAAAAGTCACACGCGGTAAAGCGCAAAATGGCTTTAATCTGGAACATATTGCTACGCTCGTCTCTACCCTGTACAATACGTATTATTACATGTCAAGATTACTGATTTTACTGCTTTTAATATATCTTGCCACGCCGACAAAACTCACGGCCCAAACGGAAAACACGGACTCCGACGGCGATAAATTGTGGGATCACGAGGAAGTAAAATGGGGCACTGATCCGCACAATCCTGATTCTGACGGAGACGGATATAAAGACAAGGTGGAAATCATCAATGGATACGATCCGCTCGGATCCGGGCGCCTTCCAAAATGGATCCGCATAGACCTTTCGGAGCAGAGCTTGAGTTACGGATATGGCCCGAAGGCGGTTGATACGTTCATCGTCTCAACCGGCAAGCGCGGGTTCAAAACGCCAACCGGAGAATTTTCAGTGCTCTACAAACATGAGAAAAAATGGTCTGCGACATACAAACTTTGGATGCCATATTGGATGTCGTTTACCTACCAAGGACATGGCATTCATGAATTGCCGTATTGGCCAAACGGATACAGAGAAGGCGCGAACCATCTTGGAATTCCGGTTTCTCACGGATGCGTTCGGTTGGGAATCGGCCCTGCTCAAAAACTGTACGATTGGGCGGAGGCGGGGACAAAAATAGTAGTAATGGAATGAAATACAAGGCAACCTGTCTGCCGTCAAGCAGATTGGAATTTTTTTGGAAACTTGCTATAGTGCACTGCAAGGTTTGCAATGGAACAATTACTGCATGAATACGGCTTTCATACAGAGGTCTCCGCGATTAATTACGAACATCAATCTGACATCATATACGCCATAAACGCATTTTTACAAAAATTATGACTACCGACTCAATCCGTTCCTCATATCTAAATTTCTATAAAACTCGCGACCATGCGATCGTTCCATCCGCATCGCTTGTGCCGGAAAACGATCCGACAACTCTTTTCACCGGAAGCGGAATGCAACCGATGATTCCGTATCTTCTTGGCGCAAAACATCCGGAGGGAACCCGCATTGTTGACTCGCAAAAATGCATCCGGGCGCAAGATATTGAGGAAGTTGGAGACAACCGGCACACTACATTTTTTGAGATGCTTGGCAACTGGTCGCTTGGCGATTATTTCAAAAAAGAACAAATTCCTTGGATTTTTAAGTTTTTAACAGGCGAGATCGGGCTTGATCCGGATCGTTTGTATGTAACATGCTTTCGCGGAAACTCCGCAATCAACATCCAGAAAGACGAGGAATCAGCAAAAATTTGGCAGGAGGTGTTTGCAGAGGCGAGTCTCAATGCAAAAATTGTTGATCACCCGGAAACGCGCGGCATGCAAAACGGACGCGTCTTTTACTACGATGAAACTAAAAACTGGTGGTCTCGTTCAGGGGCGCCGTCACATATGCCTGCCGGCGAACCGGGTGGGCCGGACAGCGAGATGTTTTGGGATTTTGGAGAAAAAAGAGGTTTGCACGAGCGGTCAACTTTCAAAAATACGCCATGCCACGTAAACTGCGACTGCGGACGATTTTTAGAAATCGGAAACAGCGTGTTTATGGAATATATAAAAACCGATACAGATTTTGAAAAACTTACCCTGCAAAATGTGGATTTCGGCGGTGGATTGGAAAGAATCTCTGCGGCGCGCGTTGATAATCCGGATATTTTTACAATTGACCTTTTTTCAGGAGTGATCGCGCGAATTGAGGAAATTACAAAACAATCATATAAAGACGCGAAGGACAAAAAACCTTTCCGAGTCATAGCCGATCACCTTCGCGCAGTGGTATTTTTGATCGGAGATGAACGGGGAGTAAATCCGTCAAATACGGATCGCGGGTACATTGTGAGACGCCTTCTAAGAAGAGCAATCCGTTTCGGAAGACATCTAAACATCCAGGAACGACAATGGCTAAACGGCATAGCTGAAATTATCGTCTCTCTATATAAAGAGTCATACCCGGAACTTACAAAACACGCGAGTCGCATATACGATGAACTTATGCTGGAAGAGGAGCGATTTAAGAGCACATTGGAAAAAGGATTAAAAAAATTGAGCGAGTATACGGCAAAGCTTGTTGCAGGCGATTTGCTCCCATCATCTGCGGTGTTTGAACTCTACTCAACATACGGTTTTCCGATTGAAATGACTCGCGAGATTGTTAAAGAGCGCGGAATAGCGATTGACGAGGTTGGTGTAGGCGAGGAGTTTAAAAAACATCAGGAGATTTCACGAAACGCCGCGCTCGGAAAATTCAAAGGCGGGCTTGCCGACAACACTGAAAAAACAACGCGTCTTCATACGGCAACTCATCTGCTAAACGAAGCGTTGCGAATTATTGTTGATCCAAACATCCGCCAGCGAGGCTCAAACATAAGAGAAGAGCGGTTGCGGTTTGATTTCAACCTTAACCGAAAACTCGCTGACGATGAAATTAAAAAAGTTGAAGGATTGATAAACGAAAAAATCGCGGCAAAAATTCCTGTAACAAAACTGGAAATGCCGCTTGAAGAAGCGCTTGAGACAGGAGCCCAATCAGAATTTGGCGCGCGGTATCCGAAACGCGTAACAGTGTATTCAATCGGAAATTTTTCAAAAGAAATTTGCGGCGGCCCGCATGTGGCAAATACAAGCGAGCTTCGACAGTTTAAGATTACCAAGGAAGAGTCGTGCGGAGCCGGGGTAAGGAGAATAAAGGCTATACTAATATAAATATGCAAAAACCGTTCGTTACAAAGACTTGCAATGATGAGAATCGCAATTGATATTACGCCGCTTTTAGAAAAACAATGGGGAGGGGTGAGTTGGTATTCGTTCTACATTACTAAAGGTTTGGTAGAATACGCCGCTCGCGGGCAACTGCGGGTGGTTTTGTTTTATAACCAGCGAAAGCGGTTGCCTGACAATATCTCTATATTGTTAAAAGAGTGGAAGAACGCGCCGAATGTTTATGTTGTCGGGTTCAGGATGCCGAATAAAATTTTAAATTTTTCAATGAGTTTTTTGCGGTTTCCGTATCTAGATGAACTTATTGAATTAAAAATTAAGGAGGTTGATTACTGGATTCTTCTTAATCTTTCATTTATAGCTCTGACCGCTAATACAAAATACATCGCGGTCTGCCACGATCTCTCGTTTGAAATTCTTCCAGAATTTTTTACGATGAGACAACGCTTGTGGCACCATCTCATTAATCCGCGCCGGTTTTATCAAAACGCCCATCATGTCATCGCTGTTTCGGAAAATACAAAGCAAGATCTTGTTGATTTATACGCGATTGATCCCGAGCGCATTGACGTAGTTTATCCTGGTATGGATCATGGTTTGTTTTATCAACGCGATGATACGCGCGCGGTGCGAGAAAAATATCATCTTCCTGAAAACTTTATCCTCTCTGTCGGCACCATTGAACCGCGAAAAAATTATGAGACTCTGTTAGAAGCGTTTGATATGTTGCTTTCACGGTCTCCAATCCTTACAAAGGAGGGGACTAAGGGGAAATTTGATATTATGAATCTCGTGATAGTCGGCGCCGAAGGGTGGAAATACGACCGCATCTACCGCTTTTGGAACCGCATGAAGCACAAATCGCAAGTGAGATTTCTCTTCAACGTTACGCGCGAAGATCTCCCATACATCTACAGCGCCGCGCGGTTGTTTGTCTATCCCAGTTTCTACGAGGGCTTTGGCTTCCCGCCCCTTGAAGCCGCCGCGTGCGGCACGCCTGTGATTGTTAGTCACAGTTCCTCGCTTCCGGAAATTATGGGCGACGCGGCATTATACATTGACCCCTTCAACATCGCCGACCTCGCCCGCGCCATGGAGCGGCTGTTGAGCGATTCCGCTCTCTGTGATACACTGCAAACGCAAGGAAAAGAAAAAGTACGCACTTTTACATGGAATAAAGCTGTGCACACGCTAACAGATATTATCAACGACTACAATTTTATAGCATCATGAAAATATCTACTACACTACATGGTTCATCTGGCCATTCTTCACAAAAAACAGCTATAGGAAAATACTTTTGATTGTTCTTCTTATTATCGGACTGCTTTTGGGATTAAGTTTTTATCAATTCATCAAAAATTATACACCTACACCATACCTAGGATAACCTTCAAATATGATAATAACACTCTCAACAACCGACCAAAACAAACTCACTGCTCTTGGGGTGCAATCGCTCTATCTTTTCGGCTCTCGCGCGCAAGGGGTGGCTGGACCTCTTTCTGATTACGATTTCGGAGTGCTGATGAAAGAGGAGGGGCATAAACGTGGCGGTAAACTTTACGATGCGATTTATGATATTCTCTCCCCGCTCTGTCCGCGCACATTAGAAAACGACATCATTGACATTGTATTTGTCCGCGACGCGCCGCTAGAATTGCGAATGCATATTATCCGCTATGGTAAAGTGCTTTTTGACGCCGCCACTCGCGAACGCGTCCGATTTGAAGATATTACCACAATGCTTTATTGCGACTATCGTCCATTATTAGACATGTTTGATAAAGCAATTCTTGCAACCTTATGACACTGCCATTAGAACGCGAAGCTATTATGCCGCGGATTGACGGCATACGCAAAAATCTCTCCAAATTACAAGAACTTGGCACGCTCCCTTTTGTACAGTTTTCAAAAGGCGACCCCTTTGACCTCGCGCAACACCACTTGCGTTTAGCGCTTGAAGGAGTGTTTCACATCGGTGCTCATATCCTTTCGCGTCTCCCAGGCGGAAGAACTGTGGAGTACCGAGAAATCGCTGAAAAACTTGGGTTGAGCGGCGTGGTGGATCAAAACTTTGCAACGAACTCTCTTGTACCGATGGCAAAATTACGGAATTTACTTGTGCATCACTACGCTGATCTTGATGCCCAAAGGTTGTACGATGTTATCAATAATCATCTTACTGATATTGAAACATTTTTGCGCGCGGTAAAAACTGTTGTTGAGGAGCCAGAAAAATTTAAACTGGCTGTTAAGTGAGCTTGAGGCGTGATAGATCTCAAAAAATAACACGCACGCCGCCTAAATCGCCGTAATCAAATCGGTGAGAGCGATGGATTGAGCCGATAAAAATTTTATTTTTCCGCACATTATACCGTGAAGAGACCTCGTCAATGACAGCAGTCCCGAAGGGCTTGTCTATATACATAAGATCAATGGTGAACTTTTCGTAAAAACCTGCTTTCTCTAAATGTGGAAGCGCATCTTTAATTTTTTCGTACTCATCATTAAAAGTTTTCTTATCGCTTGCGCAGACGACAAGAAGAAGAGCGCGGCTTGATTCATTTCGCTTAATATAATCTAAAATAAGCTGAAGCCGATTGCAGTTGTGGATAAAAACAACCACAGTGCCTTGTGTTAAACTGCGGAAGTATGCAAGAATCCTCCTATGAACAGGCGGAATTTTTTTCGTAAACTTCAAAATAAGGCGCAAAAAATACTCTTGGTTAATCACGATAAATACAACAAAAATTGCGGGAATAAAATATATTTCAAAAAATACAAAATTTTGAGTGTCAATGCGGATATTCCCAAAAATGCCTAAAAAGGTTGCGAGAAATGCGCACACTACCATAAGAACTGGCGCGTGATATGTGCGCTTTAAAGTTTTGCGCGTTCGTTTTAAGATAAGATTTCCAAAAGCAAAAAGGCTCATCACTCCAAGAAAGGAAATTGTGTACACTCCAGCAAGCGAAAGGAAGTTCCCTCTTGTGAGGAGCAGAATTGAACTGCATAAGAGAAAAAAACTGATAATAATGCGCGGGCAGATCCCTCGTTTGTTCGGACGCGCAAGGAAGAGAGGAAGTGTATCATCAAGCGCCATGCGATTGATGAGCCCGGACACTCCAATATAGGAAGTGAGCACTGCGCCAGAGAGCACGAAAAACGCGTCAATCACGATTACGTACTTAAAAAACGCGCCTCCGATAACAGACGCTCCTTCTGCAAGGAGAAAATCTTTTGCTCCTGCGATTGCTTCGTATGGAAGGCTGTTTAAAATAATAAGCGCAATTATAGGATTGAAAACTAAAACTCCGATAAGCATATTCCGGAGGGTTTTTCTAAACACTCCTTTTTGCTGTTCCTCAACAAAATTCGCAGAGCTTTCAAATCCGGAAACCCCGAGAAGGGACGCGGAAAACGCAAGGTATAGTGTAATCGCAATGCCGCCTTGTTTGGTGATGAGAGAGACGGTGTGCAGGTTATTGATGTTAAAATAAGACTGGTGTCCGGAAAAATAATACAGAGCTCCTAATATAATAAAACCGATAAGGCTTATAATATGGATGCAAAAAATCGCAAAAGCGACTTTTGCCGAGTCCTTAATTCCAGAGATTACAAGGAGAGCGAAGAAAAGGAGAAGAAGTATCGTTCCTAAAATAACAGGAACCGGAAAAATGGTATGCAAGTATTCAACGCCGACTTTAGCTGAAATAACCGCTGTTGCGGTATATGAGAGAATGGTCATTACTCCGGCAACAGCGGCAAATTTTTTTGAGGTTGCATTCAAAAGACAATTATATGCGCCGCCGTTTACAGGAAGCGCTTCCACAACCTCTGTATACACAAACTTGTATAAATAGAGTATCCCAACAACAATTAGGAGAACTATCGGAGCATAGATGCCGGCAAAAAGTATTGCGATGCCGGACACGTAAAGCACAGAACTCAAGATGTCATTGCCGCAAATTGCGGTTGCAAACAGTTGATTAAGCTTTGCGCTGTGATGAGTTTTTGCCATTTGATTATTTACGGCTTTATGCCGAGAATATCGCCGAATGCTCGTTTGATATTTGTACGATTAATGTAGCCGATGAGCTCTTTTTTGGTATTCACCACAGGTAGTTGGCGAATGCGGAACTCGGATAGAAGCGCTGAAGCTTCCATAATACTCGTTTGCTGGTAAACAGTCTGAATTTTTGTTGTGATGCATTTGGCGATCGGATGGGTGGAGAGTTCTTTTACTTGTTTTATCAAAAATTCATCCGCTTCGGAAGAAACGAGTTTGTCTGTTTCAAAATGCGGGACAATATATTGAATGATGTCCCAGCTTGAAAGTATGCCGACTACCTGATTATTTTTATCAACGACAACGCAACCATTGGTATTTTTTTTGATTAACAGTTTCAGCGCATCTTTTAATGTGGCGGAAGAGCTTATCGTAACAACATCTTTCTTCATATATTCAGATACGCTGTATTTTTTTGTTTCAGACATAGACATTATGTATATTATATTCAAAAGAAAATGCGGCGTCAAACAACCAATTGAGAAACATGGGATTGTGTGATATATTCCCGAAAAGGCTTTGGTTTTTCGCCGTTTGAGGTTGCCTTATGCGAGACGCCTGTTATCATAAGCAACGGCTCCCTCGCTTCCAGAATCGCCAACCTCGCGCGGGCGATGAGCGGCTCGTTGAGTGATTCTGCTCTTTGTGATACACTGCAAGCGCGAGGACGGAAAAAGGTAAACGTTTTTACATGTGGTAAAACAGTGCATGCACTAACAAATGTCATGAACGACAAAGTTTTATAGCATCATGAAAATATCTACTTTTTGAACTTCAAAATATGACGACCACCCTCTCAAAAACCGAAAAACCGGCCAAAGCCATGACTTTTATCCCGCAAAACCTCTACCGTTACTTTTGGGACGTTAACCCGCAAACGCTCGCCAAAAAGCACAAAAAACAAATTATTGCGCGATTGCTTGATTATGGAGACACGGAAGCGATTGGCTGGTGCAAGGAGCAATTTTCAGAAAAAGAAATCACGGAGTGTCTTAAAACAAGCCGAGGTTTGAGTAAAAAATCAGCCAACTTTTGGGCAATTATATTTGATATACCAAAAAACCAAGTGCTATGTTTACAACCATCCTTCCGCGAGATACACAGGAAACTGTGGAATTATTAAAACACACTGTCTTACTTGCAAATTTCTACTTATCAGGAGGCACTGCCTGCGCGTTACATTTAGGACACCGCCTTTCTGAAGACCTTGATTTTTTTACCCCAAACGTATTTGACGCAAAACAACTGCGAGACGAGCTTCTGGAGCAAAAAACAGTGCAGATACTCGCTGAAGATAAAAACACTTTTCATTGCATATTCAATAAAACACGTCTTTCATTTTTGCGCTATAAATACCCACTGATTGAACCGTGCTCGCCCTACAAAGGCATCAATGTCTCCAGTCTCATTGATGTATTATGCACAAAACTTGATACAATAAGCGCCAGAGGGAGCAAGAAAGATTTTATTGATGTTTATTGCGCTATTCAAAAGAAACGCTACGCGCTTTCAGATATTATCGCCGCCTTTCAAAAAAAATATAAAGATGTTGACTACAGTTTACTGCACATTATGAAAGGTCTTGTATATTTTGAGGACGCAGAGGAAGAAGAAATGCCTATAATGAAAATTGAGGCGGATTGGAAAGAAGTTAAATCCTTTTTTATAGAAGAGGTGAAGAAGACAAAACTATAGTTATGAAAAAAACTATCACATTTCTTCTAATATTAACCAGCGCCATATTCTTATATTTGCCTATCATTGTATACTGCGGCGGCTCTCCTTTATACCGGCCTTCGCCAGAGATAATTTTATGGGGTGGCGGAAAATTGATCTACGGCATATTTGATCATACATATTGGTGGTCATGTTCACTGTCATATAGCCCCTCTTTGTGGGAATATGGAATTGCGTCTATAGGAATTACAATAGTCATCGGACACATCTTATTTGCTTTGGTTAACAGCGCGGTCTCTTTGAGTAAAAGCGCTTTACTTACTCGAGCATATTTAACCACTATCACGATACAAACCTTGGCTACTTGCATAACCGGCGCCATACTTTTTGTGTTCATGCGGCTGATTATAAAATCTAATTTATACTATTTAAATATCGGCAAAATTTTGTTTTCTCTTATCGGCGTCTCTCTTTTCTTTGCGTCATTGCTACTTTGGCGATTTCGCAATGCGCGGATTTCTCTTCGGTTGTGGCAGAAACTCTTTTTTCACTTTGAAGTCTTTTTTGCGATAGTTGCTTTGGTTTACGTAACGTCTCTCGCCATCATATATGTTAAAAACGATTTTAAATTCAGCAGACCTTATGTTTCACCTCCTTACTACGAGTGCCCAAACTGTTAATATGCTATGAAAATCGGCATAGACGCCCGACTCTATGGCACGGCTCATGGAGGCATAGGGCGCTACACACAAGAACTCATACGAAACTTCACGACCATTGACTCCGCGACGCGGGGTTATGTTTTTTTTGTGTATAGCAAAGATGATGAACAGCAACTGCGCGCGGATATATCGGCGCATATAGAATCCCGCGTCCGTTTTGTTCTTGCTCCCTATCGGTGCTACACAATTGCCGAGCAAATTTTTATGCCTGCACTCATCGCCCGCGCGAAAGTGGACGTTATGCACTTTCCGCATTTTAATGTGCCGCTCGTCTACAATAAACCATACGTCGTTACCATCCACGATCTTATTATCCACCACTTTCCCGACGAACGCGCAACCACACTTCCGAAATGGCTCTATAAAATTAAACTTTGGGGATATAAAAAAGTGATGCGGCACGCGGTGGAGAAGGCGCGAGCAATTATTGCGCCGTCAGAGTTTGGAAAACAGGATTTGTTGCGATTTTATAATATTCCAGAAGATAAAATTTATGTGATTTATGAGGGTGTATCTGAATTACAAATTACAAATCACAAATCACAAATTAACGGAAACACAGATCATCAAAAATCAAAAATACAACTTAAAACTAAAAACTTACTACCTTATCTTCTTTATGTCGGCTCGTTTTATCCTCACAAAAATATAGAACGGCTTATTGACGCGTTTGATATTCTTCGCGCGAAATATAATCTTGATATAAACCTCGCGCTTGTCGGTAAAAAGGATTATTTTCAGCAACAAATAAAAAAATATATTACTACAAACTACAAACTACAAACTACAAACTGTATCTTCTATGATTACGCGTCTGACGATGAATTAGCCGAACTTTATCAAAACTCCGCTCTATACATTTTCCCCTCGCTTTACGAAGGTTTCGGTTTGCCGCCATTAGAGGCGATGAGCTTTGGCGTGCCAGTTGTGGCATCAAACGCCTCATGCATTCCAGAAATTTTAGGAGATGCGGCGCTTTACTTTAACCCCGAAAACGCCGAAGATATTGCGACAAAAATCCATATGCTCTACACAAATATCACGCTGCAAAATCAACTCCGCGAAAAAGGTTTCGCCCAAATGAAAAAATACTCCTGGGATAAAATGGCACAAGAGACGTTGCCTATTTTAGAACTCCCTCCAGTCCAAACTCCCGCGCCGCGGTAATCATAACTCTCACCACACGACCGACGAGATCATCGTCGGTTTTTGATTGGATTTCTACGGTTTTAGATGTACGCGTTTTGCCTACTGCTGTTTTTATGATTTGGATTTCGGATTTTGATATTGATTTGACATTTGGATGTTGATATTTGACATTCTCTACTAACACTTCTACCTCTTTGCCAACATACTTTTTGTTAGCTTTCAGCGCGCTCTTTCTCAAAATCTCCTCAAGATATTTCTCGCGCCGCTTTTTCTCCTCGCGGGGAACATCGTCTTTAAAATACCGCTCCGCAATTGTTCCAGGGCGAGGAGAGTAGCGGGCAAGATACGCCATGTCGTAGCCAACGTACTGCATCGCTTTTACGATCTCCATGAAATCTTCCTCGGTTTCCCCGGGAAATCCGACAATAACATCGGTTGTGATGGCAACTCCCGGAATCGCAGCGCGGATTTTATCAATGAGTTCTAAATAATGCTTTTGTGTGTGATGGCGGTTCATTGCTTTTAGAATTTTATCACTTCCGGATTGCATTGGCAAATGAATATACTCGCAAACCTTTTCGCAATCGGCTACGGCTTTAATTGTCTCATCCGACATATCCCAAGGATTAGAGGTGAGAAAACGAACCCAAAAATTTCCCTTAATATCATTCACTGTCCGCAAAAGACGAGGGAAATCCGTAAGCGCGTTCCACTCTCTGTACCGAGTCCGTTTGCCAAGCGCGTCTTTCAAAGTAGGATCAAAATATGTGTTCACGTTCTGTCCTAATAGCGTAATTTCCTTATATCCTCTATCAATCAAGTGCTCTATCTCATGAACAATATCTTTGTTCGGACGATAACGCTCGCGCCCTTTTGTATACGGTACAGCGCAAAACGTGCAAAAATTGTTACATCCTGCTTGAATTGGGATGTATGCCTGAAAAGTAGAAGTATAATTCGGTTTTAGCGCAAAAAAATCGTCGTTTGTAACATCTTTGCTTTTGATGTCGCGACGATCTTCTGAAATATACGCAAAATTAAATTGAGGCAGTAATATGGCAAGCTTTTGAGCAAACTCTTTCGGCACATCGTCTGTTTCAATAAATAAATCAAACTGTTTGGAAAAAACTTTGCGATCTCGCGGAAGAACGCATCCGGTGAGCAAAGTAACTAAAGGGTGATCAGACGTCCTTTTTTTCTTAATCTCCATCCATTTATGAATACGGCTGTGTATGCGATCAATTGCCGATTGGCGGATAGAGCATGCCTGAACCGCAATCAAATTTGCCTCTTCTTCCTTTTCTGTTTTCTTGAAGCCTAATGTATCCAAAAATGACGCAATCCGCTCGGCATCGGAACGGTTCATCTGACAGCCAAGGATTAGTTGATAGTATTTCAGCGGTTTTAGGTTCATAATCTGTCATTAAAACAAACTCTTGTGGCGAGGTCAAACGTATGATACACTTTTCAAACTATGGGGGTGTGGTGAAATGGTATCATGATGCTCTCCAAAAGCATTGTTCCAGGTTCGAATCCTGGCGCCCCTGCCATACCATAAATAAATCCATGACTATCTGGTTCTACGCCATTGTAAGCGTTATAATTGTCAGTTGCATCTCCTTTATCGGAGTTGCATTTTTGTCTTTGAACGCTAAAATTCTAGAACGCGCGCTTTTATATCTTGTAAGTTTTGCCGCAGGAGCGTTTTTTGGAGACGTTTTCCTGCATCTCATTCCTGAAACAGTAAATGGGAGCGGGGGATGGAGCATCGCGTTTTCGCTTTACAGTTTAGCTGGAATCGTATTTTTTCTTATTATTGAAAAATTTATCCACTGGCGGCACTGTCATTACCCTACAAGCGCCGAGCATCCGCATCCGTTTGCGATGATGAATTTAATCGGAGACGGTTTGCACAATTTCATTGACGGAATGGTAATCGGCGCAAGTTATTTGGTAAGCATACCGCTTGGCATTGCAACAACGATCGCGGTTATTCTTCATGAAATTCCGCAGGAGATCGGGGACTTCGGCGTACTTCTTCACGGCGGATTTTCAAAGAAAAAAGCGATTATGTTTAACTTTCTTTCAGCTACAGCATCAATCATTGGAGCTATCGCGTCGCTTTTAGTGTCTGCCTTCACGCCCGCGCTCATTGATATTTTAATTCCATTTGCAATCGGCTGTTTTCTGTACATTGCGGGCTCGGACCTAATACCAGAAATCCAAAAAGAACCGGCTCTTGCAAAACCTTACGCGCAGGTGCTCATGTTTATTCTAGGCATCTGCCTTATGGCTGTGCTTCTTTTTATATGACCCGCGTCATCGGAATCGTCAATCAAAAAGGAGGAGTCGGAAAAACAACAACAGCCATTAACACGGCGAGTTTCCTTGCGTATTTCGGCAAACGCGTTCTACTTGTTGACCTTGATCCGCAGGCAAACGCGACAAGCGGGTTAGGCATCAATCACAAAGAATTGGGAACTCACGTTTATCACGCGCTCATCGGCGAAAAATCGCTCCGCGAAATTATTCTCGGCGAAGAACCCGATCGCCTTCATCTTGCGCCTTCCGGAAGCTCGCTTGCCGGAGCAAATATTGAACTCGTCAATCATCCGGAGCGGGAGTTTCGCCTTACAGAAGCCCTGAAAATAATCAAAGACGCTTACGAATATGTTATTATAGATTGTCCGCCTTCACTGGGCATTCTCACCATAAACGGCATTACCTGCGCAGACGAGCTACTCATTCCGGTTCAGGCGGAATATTACGCGCTTGAAGGTTTGGGCCAGCTTCTTGAAACAATTGAACTTGTGCGCGCGCACTTAAAGCCCGATCTTTCAATTTTAGGAGCCGTCATCACAATGTATGATAAGCGTACAATGCTCTCGCAAGGAGTGATGGAGGACTTATACAAATATTTTCCGAACAAAATTATGAAGTCAGTGATTCCGCGAAATGTGCGCCTTGCAGAGGCGCCGTCATACGGAAAACCGATCTTAAATTACGACCCCCTTGCCGCCGGCGCCAAAGCGTACGAACGGCTTGCGAGGGAGATTATCAGCATCTATGAACCGCAATAGTGAATATTCAAAACTGCATCTGCAAGAGCTTAAAAAAAAATAAAAATCAATAAAAATCAATGAAACGAATTATTCTATTTTCTATCGTCTTCTTATCTATGTTCGGGATGACGAGCGGTTGCGCGCTGAAAAAAGAGAATCCTTTCACCGAACCGCCAACAGCTCCGCCATCTTCAATCAAAACTCCAGCCAATAGACCAAATGAAAAAACTCTGATAGAACCATCTGTAACCTTGCTGTTTGATTTTGGAGATGATAGGATACCGATAAATTTCAAAGTTCAAATTTCAGATGTAAAAATACCGCTGTTATGGTCGATTATGCAAGAGGAACTTACGAATAAGGGAATCGCGCTTGAATATGATGACTACGGCCGAGAACTCGGAGTTTTGATCACAAAAATCGGCGACAAAAAAAACGGCGAAGATGGAAAGTATTGGCAATATTTCGTAAATGGAGAGTATGCGAAGGTGGGCGTATCGCAGTACGGACTAAAAGCCGGAGACGCGGTTGAGTGGAAATTTACCGATAATAAGCTCAAATCTAAAAACTAAAAAATGTCCCGACTTCTTATTAAAGGACCTAAAACATTAAAGGGGGAATTCACTATAAACGGATTCAAGAACGCGGCAACGCCGATTATCGCGGCAACGCTTTTAATTGAAGATGATTGCATCTTGGATAATGTCCCTCGCGTCGGAGACGTTCTAAAAATGGCCGATCTCATGAAATCGCTTGGGGTTGCAATTGAATGGACAGACAAAAACCAGCTTACGATCAACACAAAATCCGCGACGCTAAAAACTCTTGACGAGGAGCTTATAAAAACCATGCGCTCCTCGGTTTTGTTTATAGGTCCGCTTCTTGCGCGATTCAAAAAAATAACAATTCCAGAGCCTGGCGGATGTCTTTTAGGAAATCGCGCGCTTACAACGCATTTCTCAATTCTTGAACAATTTGGCGCAAAAATTGACGAGCGCTCTGACAAACAAGGAAAACGCTCATTTACAATTACCCTCAAGGAACTAAAAGGCGCGGATATAACTCTTCCGGAATTTTCCGTAACAGCAACGGAAAATGCGATTCTCCTTGGCGCTCTTGCAAAAGGGCGGACAACAATTCGTCTCGCGGCGCAAGAGCCGCATGTGCAGGATCTTATTAAATTTTTGGATGCCGGAGGAGCGCGCATTCGCGAAAAATCCGGTAATCGTATTGTTATTGACGGAGTAGGGCGCATGCGCGGAATTGCGCACACGATCATTCCTGACATGCTTGAAGCCGGCACTCTTCTAGTCGCAAGCGCGCTTGCGGGACGAGGCGTTATCCTATATGGGGCGGAGCCTGACCACTTGAGCGTAGTTCTTCTGAAACTAAAGGAGATCGGCATAAAATATGAACTTGGGAAAGATTCTAAAAAAGGCGCGTTTCTTAAAATCCTCCCCTCAAAAGATTTTTTATCATTTAAGTTGCAGGCGCTTCCGTATCCGGGATTTCCAACAGATCTGCAAGAACCTTTCTCTCTTCTTGCAACGCAGGCAAAAGGCGCGTCCCTCATTCATGACCCGCTTTTTGAAGATCGCATGAAACATATACCAGAACTTATCAAAATGGGCTCGCGGGCAATAGTATGCGATCCTCACCGCGCGATTATTGTAGGGCCCACTCCGCTTCATGCATACGAGATTAAAAGCCCGAACATACGAGCCGGAGGCATGTTTGTGATTGCCGGGCTCATTGCTGAAGGAGTAACTGTTATTCACAACGTTGAACAAACTATTGATCGCGGATACGAACGATTTGACGAACGGTTAAACGAACTTGGAGCCGGCATTCAGAGAATAGACGATTAAAAATTCAAAATGCGCATATCACTCTTTATCATTATTATTTTTACACTGCTAGTCGCGCCTTTTACAGCGCGCGCGCTTTCTATTGTCCCGAACGACCCTCATTTCACCACTCAATACTACACTCACCAGATTCATGCGGATGAAGCATGGGGATATTCTGTCGGATCAAAAGACGTAGTTATAGCTGTGATTGACGCTGGAGTTGACATTGATCACCCGGACTTAAAAGATCAAATTTGGATAAACGGCGATGAAATAGCCGGCAATAACATAGACGATGATAAAAACGGCTTTATTGACGATCGTAACGGATGGAATTTTGTTGAAAACAACCCTGACACTCGTCCGCAATTTAATGACTACACAATTGAAGGCGCGAGCCACGGCACTCTTGTGGCAGGCATTATCTCTGCAACCGGAAATAATAAGGAGGGAATCGCGGGAGTGAGTTGGCAGTCAAAAATTATGCCGATCCGCGCGCTAAATAGCGTCGGGGAAGGAGAGGCGGAAAATGCTACTGCGGCAATCCGCTATGCTGTTGAAAACGGCGCTCATATTATTAACTTAAGTTTCGTGGGCGGAAAATTCAATCAGGATTTTTATAACGCCATACGCTACGCCTTTGATCGCGGGGTGTTGGTTGTCGCGGCAATCGGGAACGACGCGGCCGGATCAACGACGAAATTATCAGGAGGCAATTTAGACGAACGCCCATCATACCCAGCGTGTTTCGGGAGCGCTAAGGAACAACTTGTAATCGGTGTCGGCGCGGTTGATAAAAATAACATCAAAACCGAATTTTCAAATTTCGGAAAAACATGCATTGACTTAAACGCTCCAGCGGTTGATATTGTAGGCGCGCAAGCGAGAAATTCCGCGCTTGGCTCTCCGTTTACCGCATCATACAGCGGCTTTTGGCGCGGCACCTCGTTTGCCGCACCGCAAGTCAGCGGAGTTGCCGCGCTTATCAAATCAATCAATCCACGATACACGAACAAAGAAATCACGGCTGTTCTTTTAGATACAGCTGACGCGATTGACGAATACAACACTCCGGAACTAAAAGGATTGCTGGGTAAAGGGCTTGTTAATGCGCGCCGCGCGCTTAGGGCAAGCGCTCCGGCTACATTCATCCCGCAAGATCCAATTGAACTGTCGCTTCTTCAACGCGACAACGCCGCGTTATGGATTTCCGACAGCGTTTCGCAAATCGCAAAACCTTCCGCGCTTTTTCCCGTTACCGTAACATTTAAGAACAAAGGGGGAATCACGTGGCAACCTCATCTTATATCAATAGTCATCACTGATTTACAAGGAAAATCAACGCTTTTTAGGGGAGATGCGCTGGGCTACCAAAATGCGCAGAATGTCCTGCCAAGTCAGGCGGCATCTTTAAGCGGAATTCTCACAACGCCAAAACAACCCGGAGTATATAAAATAATTTTTGAACTCCGCTATAAAGGAGCGGCTGTCCGCGGAGGAAAAGTGTATAAAACAATCACGGTAAAAAAATGAAAAATATTCTTATAACCGGCGGCGCTGGATTCATTGGAAGCCATATTGTAGGAATGCTTCTTAAAAAGGAGAACGTTAATGTAATTGCGCTTGACAACTTCATAACAAGCGATTTCTACAACATAGAGCCGTTTATGCGAAATCCGCGGTTTGAATTTATCAAGCACGATCTGACGCGCGAAATAGAACTTGAAAAATTTACAGAACTTAGTAAATTCAAACTCAAAATTTACGGCATTGAGGAAATATACCATCTGGCATGCCCTACCTCGCCAAAAGATTACGACCGCCTTCCTTTGGAAACATGTCTTGCAAACTCGCATGGAGTAAAAAACGCGCTGGATATTGCACGCAAATACAGATCCGAATTTCTGTTTGTCTCTGCAAGCGCGGTATACGGAAACATCCCGGCGCGCGATGAGAGAGTTAAAGAAACTGCAATGGGCATTCTTGAAACGCTAGGCGCCAGATCGTGCTACAGCGACGGCAAACGTTTTGCGGAAAATCTGGTAATGTACTACGCCGCGGAGAATAATTTCCATGCAAAGATCGCCAGAGTTTTCAATACATACGGGCCCGGGATGCGCTTAAACGACGGACGCATCATTCCGGACTTTATATATCAAGCGCTCCGGGGCGAATCTGTGATTATTTACGGCGACGAAACCGCGACAGGAACATTTTGCTATGTTGACGATCTTGTTGACGGACTCATAAAACTTATGACAACTGACGTAAGCGGCCCCATAAATCTCGGAAGCGAACCGGTATATCGTCTTAAAGATGTCGCAGAAGCGATTCAAAAAATCACGCTCTCAAGCTCAAAAATCGTATATCAAGACCCTCTTCCGTACAGAACTCCAGAGCCTATTCCTGATATTACTCTTGCAAAAGAAAAGCTTGACTGGATCCCGATCACGCAAATTGAGGACGGGCTTATAAAAACTGTACAAGCAATGAAAGCAAGTAAAATTATTAAGTTCAATCAATATGACAATCGTTGACCTTATTCTCCTTTTTATTCTCGCATTCGTCGCCGCGGCTGGGCTTTTTTTTGGCTTGATTCGCGTGCTCGGAGCCATCGCCACAATCATCATAAGCATCTACATTGCCGGCGGATTTTCCGCATCGCTTTCAGAAGTCCTCAAACCGTACATTTTCAATAACGAAAATATCGCAAAAGTTGCGGCGTTCATAACTCTCTATTCAGCCTCCTCGCTAGTATTGTCTTTTATAGTGAAACTCGTTAATACTGTGTTTAATCTTCCTGGGTTAAAAGGTATGAACCGCATGCTGGGCGCGCTTGTCTCGCTCATCGGATCAATTATAATACTTTCCATTTTCTTTTACCTTTTTGATAAATACGCATGGTCGCCGGAAATCAACACTCTTCTTTCCAAATCGCTTTTTATACCGTACGGAATTACGATAGGGAAATTTGCGAGCTTTGTGATACCTGGATTATAAAATATGTACGACACCCATTGCCATCTGAACTTCCGCGCGTTTGCAGACGATTATCATGATGTTATCAAACATTCATTGGAAAAAGAGATGTTTTTGAATATCGTAGGCACGCAGTATGAAACGTCGCTCCGCGCAGTAGAAATTGCGGAAGAATTCGCCGACGCGCCGGTATACGCCTCCGTGGGTTTGCACCCGTCGCATCTTGAAAAATCTCATGATCCAGAAGAAGGGAACGAGGATATGCGCGCATGGGACTACGAGAAATATAAAAAACTCGGCCTTCATCCAAAAGTCGTCGCAATAGGGGAAACGGGCATTGACCGGTTCCGTTTGTCGGAGAATGGAAATGAAAAAGAACGCGTGCTTAAAAAACAGCGCGAGGTTTTTGAAGAGCATATACGCCTTGCGCTTGAACTGCAAAAACCGCTCATCATCCATTGCCGGCCGTCGCGCGGAACTTTTGACGCGTACGAAGATCTCATTTCTATTATCACTCGTTACTCGTTACATGGCGTCGTCCATTGCTTTCTTGGCAACTGGCAAATCGCGGAGCAAATTTTGCGCCTCGGATTATACATTTCATTCACCGGCATCATCACCTTCAAAAATGCCGACGCGCATCTTCTAGATGTTGTAAAAAAAATTCCGCTTGAGCGCATTTTGATAGAAACCGACGCTCCCTATTTAACTCCGGAGCCGTATCGTGGCAAAAAACGTTGCGAACCTCTTGATGTGCGATATGTGGCTGAAAAAATCGCGGAAATAAAAAAATTGCCGGCAGAGAAAATAATACAAAAAACCGCAGAAAACGCTAAAAAATTATTCTTATCAAGACGCGATGCTTAATGATAAAATAAAAACCTCTCAACAGCTCTTTGAATTTTCTCATATTCACTAATCCACTGTATATCTTCACCCTTCCGAAACCACGTCAACTGCCGTCGCGCGTAGGCGTGGATATTCCACTTTAGCCGCTCTCTCATTTCTGGAAACGACGAAAATTTTCCGGAAAGATAATCGGCGATAACGCGGTACTCAAGACCGAACCTGTGCAACTGTTCAAAGCTCAAACCGCGCGCGCGATGGAGATTCTCAACCTCTTCTATCATCCCGAGTTTCAGACGTGCCTCTACCCGCGCGTCTATTTTTTTATAAAGTTCTTCACGCGGAAGTGAAATGCCAATCTTTAACACATTAAACTGCCGCTCTCCCTTGCCACGCTCTCCAGAAAATTTCTTTCCAGTTGACAGCACGTACTCAAGCGCCCTCGCCACGCGCCGAAAATTATTTTTTTGAACAAACTCGGCACACGCGGAATCAAGCGATATAAGTTCATTCCATACGGATTCAACGCCTTCCGACGCGATACGCTGTTCAAGTTCAAATCGTAACGCATAATTTGGCTCTCCTTCCGGGAATTGCCAATTATCAACCACCGCGTCAATATACTGCCCTGTTCCGCCTACTAAAAAATGCGGCGCGGGCGACTCGTTTTTAACGAACGCATAAACATCTTTTTGATATAAGGCAACGTTGTACTCTTCGTTTGGCAGAACAATATCAATCATATAATGCGGAACTCCTTCCAATTTAAGAACATAATCAGCCGGCAAATTAAGATTACGATCACAAAGCGCATTTCGCTGTCTTTTCAAATCCACAAGTTCTTCAAACGTATCAACTTTACCGGTCCCGATATCCATATACCGATAAACTTGGCGCGAATCCGCGGAAATAATAAAACCGCCAAACTTTTGGGCAAGTTGCCGAGCAAGTGAGGTTTTCCCGGAAGCGGTGGCCCCAAGAACGACGATCAATTTTTGACGATTTTGAGTTTTCATTGTATGGTATGGTACATATTTTATGAACCTCTACTATCTAGGGCCAGCGGGATCATTCACAGAAGAGGCCGCGAAAAATTTCATAGAAGAGGCGATGTATATCCCATGTTCCAGCATAGAAGATACGCTTGCCGCTGTCAAAACAAATCCAAACTCCTTGTGCGTTGTGCCGGTTGAAAATTCTCTTGAAGGAACAGTGCTCCGGACGCTTGATCTTATTTTAGAAAAGAACCTGCGCGTCATCGCAGAAATTGACTTGCTGATCTCCCAAAATCTACTTTCCAAAGAAAAAACTCTTTCTGCGATTCAAACCGTCTATTCGCACCAGCACGCAATCGCCCAATGCAGAGTCTGGTTAAAAAAACATCTGCCCAATGCAGAGTATAAAGAAACGTCATCTACGTCCTACGCCGCGGAATTGGTAAGTAAAATGCCAGGCGCCGCCGCAATCAGCTCGCTTCACGCGGCAGATCTCTACCACCTCAATGTTCTTGGCTCACATATCAACAACCATGCGCATAACCTAACGCGATTCTGGCTGGTGACAAAAATGACGCACACCGCTCTACCAATATGGACAAACCGCACCCCGACCAAAACGTCTCTCTATATCGTCCTTAAAGATAAAGTTGGAGCGCTTCGCGACCTTTTAGAAACATTTGCAAAAAATAACGTGAGTTTAACTTTTATTGAATCCAGACCGCTCGCCTCAAAACCATGGTGCTACGGATTTTTTATAGATATTCTAGTTGACGCCAGCGACCCATTTGCGCGAAAAATGTTTGCCGCGCTCAAAAAAGAACATTTGAAAGCGCATCTTATCGGCACTTATCCGCAAGACCGGGCATATAATAAGAAATCAACAATCGCGCGCAACCTAAAACGCATTGAACATATCTTTGAAAAAAACCGCCGGAGTCCGTTAATAAGAACAATTTTGGACGAAGCGCGAAATGAGTGGCATAATTATCAACAAACGCCGAGGCGCGTTCAGAGACTGCTTGATACTCGTTTTCTCCTCATCCCATCAATCGCGCTTAATAAATACAAAAGCGGGGATGGGCTAACCGATCGCCTTCGCGAGCGCGCGCTCTTGCAAAAAACCCGTCATTCTGCTATTTTACATCTCCTTTACGGAGAGTTGTTCAAACGCTCAAAACAAACGCAAGAAAAAATTATCCGGCTAATAAAAACTAAAAGTATTTTGTCAGAGGATATTCTTAAACTCTCGCTCAATGATGTCCGATACTATATTGATTATATTGATACATTGATTATACAATAAAAAATTATGAATCTCCCAAATAATCTCCTTCAACATCTTGCAACTGCAAACGAAACGATTATTTTTACAAACGAAGGTGGTAAACCGGCTTTTGTCGTTTTACCGTATCAAAAATATCTGCAATTCTTAAACAGCGCGGATTCCAGTAATAAAGATGGGTTGACAAGCGACAAACTTTTAGATAAGATAAATTTGGAAATTGCGGAACGGAGAGAACAACTACCGCTTATAAATGAGGATGATTCTGTTATTAGAGATACAGACGAAGATGAAGAAGAGCAATTATATTTGGAAGATATAGAGGTAAAAAATTAATAAAATTAAGAGACAACTGGTAAAAACCTTCTGCTCTTTTATGAACGGAGGGGTTGTTTCAAAAAAATATGGCGGAAAAATTTGAACGTACAAAACCCCATATCAACGTCGGAACAATCGGACACGTTGATCATGGGAAAACTACCCTTACCGCGGCAATCCTTAAAGTATTGCTTGCGCATGGGAAAAAAGCGCAGGATAAATCGGTTGATCAAATTGATAACGCGCCGGAGGAACGCGCGCGCGGCATCACGATTGCAACTGCGCATGTTGAATATGAGTCCGACAAACGACACTACGCTCACGTTGATTGCCCTGGGCACGCTGATTATGTCAAAAATATGATTACCGGCGCGGCGCAGATGGACGGAGCGATTCTGGTAGTTTCTGCCGCAGACGGCCCAATGCCTCAAACGCGCGAACACATCCTTCTTGCCCGTCAGGTCGGAGTTCCTTACATTGTTGTATTCTTAAATAAAGTTGACCAAGTGGAAGACCCTGAACTTATTGATCTTGTTGAGGAAGAAATCAGGGATCTTTTGACAAAATACGAATTCCCAGGCGATAAAACTCCGATTATTCGTGGCTCTGCTTTGCAGGCGCTTGAAAATCCGTCTGACGAATCAAAAGCAAAGCCGGTCCTAGACCTTATAAGTAAACTTGACGAATACATTCCAGAACCAGAACGCCAGATTGACAAACCATTCCTCATGCCTATTGAAGACATCTTCAGTATTGAAGGCCGTGGCACTGTGGTAACCGGAAGAATTGAGCGAGGTATTGTTAAAGTAAACGAGGAGATTGAGATTGTCGGAATGGCGGAAAAAAGTTCCAAAACTGTTGTCACTGGAATTGAAATGTTTAATAAGCAACTTGACGAAGGGCGTGCGGGGGATAACGCAGGCGTGCTTCTTCGCGGCACTAAAAAAGATGAGGTGCAACGCGGGCAGGTGCTTGCAAAACCTGGAACAATCACACCGCACACGGAATATCAGGCAGAGATTTATATTCTTTCCAAAGAGGAAGGCGGACGCCATACACCATTTTTTAAGGGTTATAAACCGCAATTTTATATCCGCACAACTGACGTTACAGGTGAAGTTGAACTGCCGGAAGGAGCAGAAATGGTGATGCCCGGCGACACGGTAAACTTAAAAATCAAATTGATTGTTCCGGTTGCCTTGCAGGAACAGCAACGCTTCGCGATCAGAGAAGGCGGTAAAACCGTCGGAGCGGGCGTGGTAATCAAAATCTTCAAATAAAATACGCTCATCAACAAGCCCCCGATCAAAACACCAATGGTCGGGGGCTTCGTTTGTACAGTAACACAGTAACTTATGACAGAAGAAACCACAATTCCATCAGTCAATGATCCGGAAAAACTCGAGACAAAGCCTATAAAACCGGCGCGAAAACGGGCTGTGAAAAAAGTGACTGTGGAAAAAGCTACGAAAAAAACGCCTGAAAAAGCTCATCTTGAGGAACCTGTCAAAAAAACAAATTCCCCGCGAACAGGCGCGCGAAAAAAAGCCGCTCAAAAAGAAGAAAAACCGAAAACTCGCATTCGCATCAGAATTTCCGCGTACGATCATAAAGTCATTGACAAGTCAGCAAAAACGATTATTGACACTGCGCGCAGAAGTGGCGCAGAGGTGATAGGCCCGATTCCGCTTCCGACCAATATCAAAAAATTTACCCTTCTCCGCTCAACATTTGTGCATAAAGATGCGCGTGATCAATATGAAATCCGTACCCATAAACGCCTAATTGACATTTACGAGCCGACTGGAAAAACAATGGAAGATTTAACGAGCTTGGGTTTGCCGGCTGGAGTGGACATTGAGATTAAAATGTAGAAATTGAGACATGAAATTTATCGTTGGCAAAAAACTTAACATGACACAGCTTTGGAGCGAAAACGGAAAACGCCTATCTGTTAGCGCAGTTCTAGCAGGCCCTTGTTTTATAACGCAGATAAAAACAAAAGATACAGACGGTTACGACGCGGTGCAGATCGGTTTTGAGGAAGTGAAAGAAACACGATTTACAAAACCAGAAAAAGGACATCTGAAAAAAAGTGGAAAATACCTTAGAACAACAGTAGAATTTCGATTAAAAGGAAGATCAATAGAAGAAAAACTTAAAGTTGGAGAGCAGATATCTGCAACCATTTTTCAAGAAAATGATCGCGTAAGCGTACAAAGCATTTCAAAAGGAAAAGGGTTTCAGGGGGTTGTGCGACGGCATGGATTTTCCGGAGCACCGGCAACCCACGGCCATAAAGATCAGCTACGTATGCCTGGATCTATTGGAGCCACAAATCCACAGCGCGTTACAAAGGGTCGCCGAATGGCCGGACGAATGGGGAACGACACTGTAACAGTGCAAAATTTAAAAATCATAAAAGTTGACGGAGAAAATAATGTTTTATACGTGAAAGGCGCGATTCCTGGAGCGCGAGGAGCGATAGTGAAAATTAAATCCGTATGACCATTTCGATCTACAACCAAAATGCCGAGAAAACAGGAGAATTAGAGGTTAATCCTGCGATTTTTGATGTTAAGATAAAGACGTATGTGATGAATGAAGCTGTGCTCTCGGGACGATCTCTGGCGCGGGAAAATATCGCTCACACAAAAGACCGCGGAGAAGTGCGAGGAGGAGGAAAAAAACCTTGGAAGCAAAAAGGGACTGGCAGAGCCAGGCACGGTTCAATCCGCTCACCGCTTTGGAAAGGCGGAGGCGTAACATTTGGCCCCCGCAACACGACAAATTTTGCAAAAAAAATTAACAAAAAAGTGAAACGACAGGCGCTTTGCATGGCGCTCACAGAACGCGCCAAAGACAAAGCGATCAAGGTGCTTGAAAATCTATCTGCGCTCATAGATAAAGGGAAAACAAAGAATCTTGCAGAGCTTTTGAAACGTTTTGATATAAACAACAAACATGTGCTTATTTCGCTTGCAAAGGGGGATGAGAAAATAATACGAACAATACGAAATTTACAGTCTGTAAAATTAACCGCGCCAAACAGTTTGAATGTGCGCGATATTTTATGGGGGGATGCAATCCTCACAACTGTTGAAGGAATTCGCTCAATGGAAAAAACATATGGCACTGCTTAAAAAATTAACGGAAAAATTACAATCAAAAAAAAAGGTCAGCGAGAAATTGACAGAGAAAAAAGCTGTGGTGGAAAAGCCTGACATTGCGATAAAATCAAGCACGACCGCTTTATATAGTTCAATCCTGAAACAAGCTCATGTAACGGAAAAAAGCACTCACGGCGCGGCAAATTCTCATTATGTTTTTAATGTATCTACAAGCGCAAATAAAAATGAAATTATTAAAGCGGTGTTTGCACTATACGGAATCAAGCCCGTGTCGGTGAATGTCATGCGCGTCAAAGGAAAAAAAATTAGGTTTGGAAAAATTAGCGGCACGCGCAAAAATACGAAAAAAGCAATTGTAACGCTTCCTAAAGGGAAAAAAATTTCTCTCTACGAAGGAGTATGATATGGCGATAAAACTTTACAAACCAACAACTCCCGGAAGACGCGGCGCCAGCGTTGTAAACACTTCGCATCTTGACCAAAAGAGACCGGAGCGCTCCTTAAAAGTTATCATTAAAGAAAAGGGCGGACGAAACAATCAAGGTAAAATCAGCGTACGACATAAAGGTGGAGGCGCAAAACGATTTTATCGCATTATTGATTTTAAGCGCAACAGATATGACGATGCGGCATTGGTAATCGCGCTTGAATACGATCCAAACCGAACCGCTCATATCGCGCTTATCCAATATCCGGACGGGGAAAAACGATATATCTTAGCTCCGGAAGGGTTGCAAAAAAATCAACAAGTTTTATCCACTCGCTCTCAAAAAATTCCGATTGAACCTGGAAACGCTATTCCTCTGAAAGATATTCCGCCTGGCATGTCAGTGCATAACATTGAGATTGAACCATGTAAAGGCGGTGTACTGGTGCGTTCCGCTGGACTTTCAGCAACACTGCAAGTAGTGGAAGGCGGTTATGCACAGCTTAAAATGCCATCAGGAGAAGTGCGAAAGGTAAAGGAACTCTGCTTGGCTACGATCGGAGTCGTATCAAATTCGGACTACAGAAATGTTCGACTCGGCAAAGCGGGACGGATGCGGCACTTTGGAATCCGTCCAACAGTTACTGGAAAATCAATGAATCCAGTAGACCATCCGCATGGGGGAGGAGAGGGGCATCAGCCGATTGGATTAAAAGGGCCAAAAACGAAATGGGGCAAACTCGCGCTCGGAGTAAAAACACGCAGAAAGAAGCCAACAGACAAATTTATTTTACAAAGACGTAAGAAGAAGAAAAAATAATTTAAACTTTTTTCATGTCACGCTCACTAAAAAAAGGGCCATACATCAACGAAAAATTAGTAAAAAAAATAACAGATTTACCGCGCAATTCAAAAACGGTTGTTAAAACATGGGACAGAGCTTGCACGATCACCCCGGAGATGGTAGGGTACACAGTCGGCGTGCACAATGGGAAAGTGCATGTTTCTGTTTTTATTACAGAGGAAACGGTCGGGCATCGCCTTGGCGAATTTTCTCCAACACGCAAATTCATACGACATGGAGGAAAAATGCAGAGAGAAATTGAACAAAAAGCCGCAACAGCAACAGCGGAAAAATCAAAACTTGAAACAACGCCGCAGAAGAAGTAATACCTTTTCTCAAAACTAAATTCACTATGGAAGTTATTGCAAAACTTAATAAATACCGACAATCGCCGCGCAAGGTGCGCATAGTGGCCGACCTTATACGGGGCATTCATGCAAACGAAGCTATGAACCAACTTGAATTTGTCAATAAACGAGCGGCTCTTCCAATTAAAAAACTCCTCTCTTCCGCAATTGCAAACGCTGTGAACAATTTTTCATTGAAAAGAGAAAATCTGTATGTTAAACAAATTGCTGTTGACGGCGGGTCGGTTATCAAACGATGGATGCCGCGGGCATTCGGACGAGCGTCGGAAATCCGCAAACGCACGAGCCTGATTACGATAGTGCTTGATGAAAAAATTGAAACAAGAGAGAAGGGCGATCAAAAAAAATCTAAAACCAAAGAAGCGGCAAAAATCAAAGAAAACGTAAAAGTCGCACAATCAGCGTCGCGCAAGACAGTAGAAATTTTACCGCAAAAAACGCGTGGCGCAGTTAAAACCTTGCGCGGTTTTGCGCCAAAAATATTTCAGCGAAAATCGGGATAATACTATATGGGTAAAAAAGTTAATCCACTCATCTTCCGTATATCAAACATTAAAAATCCGGCGATCGCCTGGCACGCTCAATGGATTGCCAAAAAAAACCAATTTGCAAAATATCTTCAAGAAGACGAGATGATCCGTAAAAGCATCAAAAGTCAGACACGCGATGTTGGCATTGATAAGGTAATAATACAGCGATCCGGAAAAGAGGAAATGGAAATTATTCTTTCTGTTGCAAAGCCGGGAGTAATTATTGGACGGGGTGGCGAAAAAAGCGAACGGTTAAAACGCAATATTGAATCTGTTATTGGTAAAAAACATAAAATTAAACTCACAATCAAAGAACTGCAGAAACCAAATACATCGGCAGAGGTTCTTCTTGAAGAAGCGCGCCGTTTTATAGAACGAAGGATGCCGTTTCGTAAAGTAATGAAAAAAATTATTGACCTTGCGAAAAAAGCTGGAGCGCAGGGAATTAAAATTTCCATGGCAGGACGATTAAATGGAGTAGAAATAGCACGGTATGAAAAACTTGCAACAGGCAAAATGCCTCTTCAAAATCTTAGGGCAAACATTGACTACGCGCGAGGAGCCGCCTCCACGAAATGGGGGCAGATTGGAATTAAAGTTTGGGTATACAAGGGTGAGGTATTTGAAAATGAAGCTGACCGGGCGCTAACTTAAATATGTTATTACCAAAAAAATTAAAACACAGAAAATGGCACAAGGTAGCCGGCAATAGCGGCGCGGCAATCGCATCGCGCACGAATACTCTAAGTTTTGGCGGATTTGGTCTACAGGCTCAAACAGAAAGCTGGGTGAGCTCGCGACAGATTGAAGCCGCGCGCCGCGCAATGCGTCATGCTCTGCAAAAAGGAGGTAAAATCTGGATTCGCATTTTCCCTGATAAACCGGTTACCGCAAAAGGCAACGAAATACCAATGGGCGGAGGAAAAGGCGCTCTTGACCGGTTTGTTAGAAACGTCAAACCAGGCACTGTAATGTTTGAGATTGATGGAGTTTCAAGAAAAGAAGCTACAGAAGCGATTAGACTTGCGTCTCGCAAACTGCCGGTTAAAACAAAGTTACTGGTTAAAGAATAACGACTATGAAACCACAGGAACTGCGACAACTGGATACTGCGGCTTTGATTCGTCTTCTAAATGAAGAGCGTGAAAAACTTAGGGAATTGCGATTTAAGACAGGGCAGGGACAACTTAAGAATGTGAAAGAGATTAAAGCGGTTAGAACGCTCATCGCTCAAATTAAAACCATAACTCATAAGATATGAAACATCCATCAAAAAAAAGGCAATTTACTGGAACTGTAGTATCTAGTAAGATGAATAAAACTGTTGTGGTTGAAATTGCGCGAGTCACTGTTCAGCCAAAATATCGTAAACGATATACAAGGGTGGTGAAATTCAAAGCTCATGATGAAAAAAATTCGTGTCAGCCTGGAGAAATAGTTACCATTCAGGAATGTAAGCCCATCTCAAAAGAAAAATCGTGGAGGGTGATTAAAAAATAACAATGGTTCAACCACGTTCCTTCTTACAATCAGCAGACAACAGCGGAGCAAAAAAATTAATGGTGATTCGTGTTCTCGGGGGCTATAAAAAACGTTATGCGCGTATTGGCGACATTGTTACCTGCAGTGTGAAAGAAGCACTTCCGCGTTCAAGCGTAAAAAAGGGAGAGGTCGTGCATTGTGTTATTGTTCGGACAAGAAAAGAATTCATGCGCAAAACAGGAATCGGCATCCGATTTAATGAAAATGCCGGAGTAATTATTGATAAAAAATCAAAGGAACCGAAAGCAACACGCATATTCGGGCCGATACCAAGAGAATTGCGTGATTGGGGATATAAAAAAATTATTTCCTTGGCTCCAGAGGTATTATGAAAATTAAACGCAACGACATGGTGCATATTCTATTAGGCAAAGATCGCGGTAAAACCGGGAAAGTGTTGCAGGTATTTCCAAAACTAAAACGAGTAAGCGTTGAGGGTGTTAATATCCTTATTAAAAACTTAAAACCAAAGAAGAGCGGCGAGAAGGGACAACGAATCAATTATCCGTCTCCTCTAAATATATCCAACCTTGCCCTTTTGTGCACAAAATGCGGAAAGCCGACACGAGTTGGGTTTAAAATTTTAGAGAACAAGAAAAAAGCCAGGGTCTGCAAAAAATGTAAAGAGATTATTGAATAGTACACATATGAATTTTCAAGATCATTACAAAAAAGATGTTATACCAGAAATGAAAAAAAAATTCGGTTACATGAACGATCTTGCCGTTCCAAAAATTCTGAAAACAGTGCTTAACGTTGGACTCGGAAAAACGATGAGAGAAGAAAAAACACGCGAACACGTGGATCGCACATTAAAAGCGATCACTGGACAAAAACCAATTTTCACGCGCGCTAAAAAATCAATCGCCGGATTTAATATCCGCACAGGAACTATTCTTGGCGCACAGGTAACGCTTCGCGGAAAACGAATGTATGATTTTCTTTCCAAACTGATCGGCATTGCTATCCCTCGCGTTCGCGACTTTCAAGGACTGCCGCCGACAATCCTTGACAGGAAAGGAAACTGTACTATAGGGTTAAAGGAATATTTTATATTTCCGGAAGCGCAATTAGAGGACGCGTCGCTCACTCATGGTTTGGAAATTACCATCAGAACGAGCGCGAAAACAGACTCCGAGGCGCTAGAACTTTTGCGTCTTATGAAATTTCCGTTCAAAACTTGAAAGCTTTTTCAAAATGGCTAAAAAATCTGATATAGAAAAAGTTAAGCGAAAACCAAAATTTTCAACGAGAATTATTCGGCGTTGCTGGCGTTGCGGAAGAAATCGCGGATATATACGTTTTTTTAATATGTGCAGAATCTGCATTCGCGAAATGGCGGAGCGTGGCGACATTCCTGGAATGAGAAAATCATCGTGGTAAATTTATCTTAAACTTATGCATACAGATCCGATTTCCGATATGTTAACCAGAATACGAAACGCGCAAACAGTGAAAAAGAACACTGTCCGCATTCCGTTCTCGCGAATTAACGGAGCTATTTTGATAATCCTCAAAGAAAATGGGTTTATTGAAGACGTAAAAATTGATGAGTTTGTAAGTATTGAAGCCACGCTTTCCCGTGATGAGGATGGCCGCGCAAAGATCAAACATATAGAACGGATCAGTAAACCGGGCAGAAGGTTATATGTGGGAAAAAACGAGATCCCAAGAGTATTAAATGATTATGGCATCGCCATTCTGTCAACGCATAAAGGACTGATGACAAACAAAGAAGCGCGCAAAATCGGAATCGGAGGAGAAATAATCTGTGAAGTATATTAAAATATGAGCCGCATCGGTAAACAACCAGTTATTATTCCGCCTGACGTTGACGTAGAAATCAAAGAAACATTTGTTATAGTTAAAGGAACAAAAGGAGAGATAAGTGTCGCAATTCCGAAATTAGTCAAAATTACAAAACAGGACAATGCGATAACGGTTCAAGTAGAAAATCCGGAAAATCACTTAGAGCGGTCTTTATGGGGAACAATACAGCGTCTTTTAGGAAACGCTATTACCGGGGTTACAAACGGATTCACAAAAAAATTGCTCATCTCCGGCGTCGGATATAGAGCGCAGATGAAGGACAAAACGCTTGTACTTGAGGTAGGATTCACGCATCCTTTAGAATTCGCTCCGCAGGAAGGCGTCACTGTTACAGTTGAAGGAACAAACATAATACTTGTTTCAGGAATTGATAAACAACGCGTCGGAGCTCTTGCATCGCGCATCCGCGCCGCAAAAAAACCTGAACCTTATAAAGGAAAAGGCATTGCTTACGAAGGAGAAAAAATTCAGCGTAAGGCCGGCAAGCAAGCGGCGGGAGCTACAAAATAATATGAATAGAATACAACGGCACAAACGATTGAGAAAACGCATTCGCGGCACAAAAGAACAGCCGCGACTTTCCGTGTATCGCAGTTTAAGAGGTATGTGGGTACAGATTATAGACGATGACGCGCGGACGACTCTCACCTCAACGAGCCATAAAAAAATCGCCAAAAAAATTTCAAAAATGGAACAAGCGCTTTTACTCGGGCGCATGATTGCGGAACAGGCAAAAGGAAAACATATTTCAAAAATTGTTTTTGATCGCGGGGGTTATCGTTATCACGGACGAGTCCGCGCTCTTGCCGAAGGCGCGCGAGAAGGCGGATTGTTATTTTAATCTATGCAACAGAGAATGAGACAATCAAATATGCGCGGCGCTGGAACTCCGGATGATGGAATCAATTCAGTTATTTTGGACCTTGCACGCGTTACGCGTGTGCAGAAAGGAGGCAAACGTCTCCGATTTCGTATCTGTGTTGGCATCGGGGACAAAAAAGGAAAAGTGGGAATCGCTCTTGCAAAAGGAGCCGACGTGCAAATTGCAGTTGAAAAAGCGACGCGAAAAGCAAAAAAAGATGCGATCACTCTTCGGATTACAGAAAACGGCACAATTCCGCATATAATTGACATATCGTTTAAGGCCGCGCGTATTCTTTTGAAACCGGCTCCGCCTGGCACTGGAATCAAGGCTGGCGGCGTAATCCGGACCCTCTGCGATTTAGCCGGCATTCAAAACATTACGGCAAAAATGCTTGGAAACAATAATAAAATCACAAACGCGCAGGCATTTATTCGCGGATTTCAAAAATAATAACAAAAAGCTAATATGCCAGTAAAAATTCACAATCTTGCAAGTGTTTCTAAAACTAAACCAAAAAAACGCCTCGGACGAGGAAACTCAAGCGGAAAAGGCACATATTCAACTCGCGGTATCAAAGGCCAAAAAGCGCGCTCCGGATCAGGAGGAATGCGTAAACGTTCCGTAATGCGGCAACTTATCAAAAAAATTCCGAAACTGGGCGGATTCCGCACTCCAGGACCGTTGCCTGTTTCACTTTCTCTTGAAATAATTCAAAAATTTTACGAGGACGGAGAAACTGTGAATCGCGCATCGCTCGTTGCAAAAAGAATAATCACAGCGCGTAAAGCGCGTGGAATAATTAAAATCATCGGAAACACGAAAATAAAAAATCGCCTGCTCATAGAAGGCATACGGCTTTCAAAACAAGCGCAGAGTCTGATTGAAAAAGCGGGCGGCTCGCTTCTGAAACAGGAAACATGAATATCGCGAAATTGAAACAAATATGGCATGCGAAAGACTTGAGGAACGATATACTCTTTGTTCTTGGCATTCTCCTCATTTACAGAATCCTAGCTCACATTCCGATTCCTGGAGTGGACGTTGCCGGACTGAAAAATTACCTGGCCGGCAATCAAATTTTGGGTCTCTTAAATATTTTCACAGGCGGGGGACTTTCAAATTTTTCTCTTGTGATGCTCGGACTTGGCCCTTACATTACCTCTTCAATCATCTTTCAACTTTTGACAATGGTTATCCCGCAGATTGAGGAACTCTCAAAAGAGGGGGAGCGTGGACAACAAAAAATCAACCAATGGACGCGGTATGCGACAGTGCCGCTTGCGATTCTTCAAAGCTACGCCACAATTGCTCTCATCTCGCGGACCGGACAAGGGGCTGGCGCAATTGTATCGTCAATGACAAATTTTGAATTGATTACAGCGATTATAAGCGTTACTGCCGGAACAGTTTTTTTAATGTGGCTCGGGGAATTAATTTCAGAAAAAAAAATCGGCAACGGGGCTTCTATTCTTATCTTTGCAGGTATCGTCACAGCCCTTCCGCAAGCGGTTATTCAGGCTTGGAGCGATCTTTCAACAAATCCCGGAGCGCTTACAGAATATATCATGTTTCTCGCAATCGCCCTTATCTCCATTGCCGCAATTGTGTTTATCACTGAAGGAGAACGAACAATTCCGATCTCTTATGCAAGGCAGGTTATCGGCTCGCGCATTTACGGAGGATCAAAAACGCATCTTCCACTGCGCGTAAATCCCGCAGGCATGATTCCGATTATCTTTGCTGTTTCTATCATAGTTTTTCCTTCATTCATTGCGCAATTTTTTCTAGGCGCGCAATCGCCGTTTCTTGTCAAAACCGCGCAATTTATTATTGATCTTCTTAATCCAAATCATATTTTTTACGGCGTTTTCTACTTTCTGCTCGTTGTGGGCTTCACTTACTTTTACACAGCGATTATATTTCAGCCGGCAAAAATCGCTGAAAATCTTCAAAAACAAGGAGGTTTTGTGCCTGGAGTCCGCCCGGGAACCGAAACCGCAGGGTATTTAGGCGGAATTATGAATAAACTTCTTTTGGCTGGTTCCTTATTTTTAGGCGCAATCGCGCTTCTGCCGATTCTCATGCAGGGAACCTTTGGGGTAAATCTTGTAATATCCGGCGCTTCAATGCTCATTGTTGTCGGAGTGGTTATAGAGACCATCAAACAAATTGACTCTCAACTCATGATGCGCACGTATGAAAATCAGTAAACAACACAATCTCCTTATCTTTGGCCCGCAAGGGTCCGGCAAAGGAACGCAGGCCGAGATTTTGTCAAAAAAATTTGGCATACCGGCTATCTCTGCTGGAGCGGCTCTGCGGCGAATTGCGGACGAAGACAGCGAGCGCGGAAAAAAAGTAAAAGAATATCTAAATAAAGGCGAGCTTGTGCCAGGGGATCTTACAAACGAAATTATGAGAGAACGAATTCTTGAAGATGATTGTGAAAAAGGTTTTATCTTTGACGGATTCCCGCGAAACGAAAAACAAATGAACTTTATTCTTAAACAAGGTATTCCGATTGATCTTCTTATCGTATTACAACTTTCGGATGAAGATGGAGTGAGCCGCATCGCAGGACGGCGCACATGCGCAAATGGGCACCCTTACCATATCAAGTCTGATCCGCCGAAAATTGAAGGTTTTTGCGATGATCCTTGCAAACTTCCTCTTTTTCAAAGAGAAGACGAAACAGCGGAAGCGATTAAAGAACGCCTGCGCATTTATCATGAAGAAACCGAGCCGTTGATAGAAACTTTACGAGAGCGAGGTATTCTAACTCTTGAAATTGACGCAAGGCCAAAAATTCAGGAAATCGCAAACGAAATACAAAAAAAGATCTTAGAAACGCATGGTTCATTATAAAACTCCATCTGACATTGCCGCAATGAGAGAAGGCGGACGCAAACTCGCGCAAATACTTTCTTGTATTGCTTCTCTGGTAAAACCGCTGGTTTCTGCAGAAGAACTTGAACAAATAGCAAATACGGAAATAACAAAAGCGGGAGCAATCCCTGCTTTTTTGAATTACGACACAGGATATATGGGGAAATTTCCCGCGGCGCTTTGTATATCGGTAAACGACGAAGTTGTGCACGGAATTCCCGCGCGCGACAAAATTTTCCGCGAAGGCGATATTATCGGAATTGACTGCGGAATCTGGTATCAAAATTTGTGCGTTGACTCTGCCATAACGGTTCCATGCGAAAAAATAAGCGACGAGGCGCGCCGGCTTATCTCTGTGGCAAAAGAGGCGCTATCAATAGGGATCAGCAGGTGTCGTGCGGGAAATCATATAGGAGATATAGGCGAAGGCATTCAACGATATGTGGAAGCGAACGGATTTTGTGTAATTAAAACTCTTGTGGGGCATGGAGTTGGACGCGCTGTGCATGAAGATCCGCAAATTCCCAATTTTTTTCCGTTTGATAAGCGTCGCCCAAAAAATCGCGGAGCAAAAATTAAAGAGGGAATGACGCTCGCCATTGAACCTATGATCTCGGCGTCTTCTGAAAAAACAAAGAAGGGCCGCGACGGTTACGCCGCGGTTACATCTGACGGATCTCTTTCAGCGCATTTTGAGCATACAGTTGCGGTAACAGGAAAAGGCACTCTTATATTAACGCAATGAAGCATCTTGCCATTGACTACGGAACAAAGCGAATCGGACTTGCAGTTTCAAACGCGCGCGGAACAATGGCGCTTCCGTTTGGAATTTTTGAAAATAACAGCGCGCTGATGATGAACCTCGCGCGTATCATCAAAGAAGAGGGGATCGCGAAAATAGTTGTCGGCACTCCGGACTACAATAAAAAAACACCTCTTTATAAAGAAATTCAGCGATTCATAGCAGAACTAAAATCTTCGCTTTCTCTTCCGGTTGTTTCCAGCGATGAACTGTTAACCTCCGGGCGAGGCAAACAAAAAAGCCGCCACGATCTGGCGGCCTGCCTTATTTTGGAATCGTATCTTTTTGGCGCCTGTTAAATTATTCTAAAACCACATTCACAAACGTTCTCTTCACGAGGTTGCCGGTGAAATTGCGCACCTTTTTGGTTTTGAATTCAACGACTCCGTCTTTCATCGCGAATAAAGTGTCGCCTTTGCCGCGCTTCACGTGAAACCCGGGATGAAAATGCGTGCCGCGCTGACGGATGATCACATTCCCAGCGCCGACAACCTGTCCGCCATATACTTTGACGCCGAGATATTGCGGATTAGAATCTCGCCCTAAACGGGTAGAACCGCCTGCTTTTTTATGTGCCATAGTATTAGTTTAAGCACGAATCGTGCTTGTATGAAATAAGCACTATAGCACAAAATAAAATCGCTGTAAACTGCCCGATTTTGCCTTGTTCAAAGGAGAAAGCTGTGGTACACTTGGAAGCGTAAATTTCACTTTACATGTATGAGCAACTTCATCAGCAACAGCGCTAATCAAACACTAAAAAGCCGTCTAAAAACGCTTATCGCAAAAAGCGAAGAGCTTAAATTTTTAGTAGGCTTTTTTTATTTTTCCGGCATTAGGGAATTGTACGAGAGCCTGAAAGAAAAAGAAAACCTCTCCCTCAAGGTGCTTGTCGGGCTTAATGTGGATAAGGCGATTTGGGGACTTGCAGAGTACAGGACTGGAACATATCAAAACGAGGAGGAAGTATTCGCATTCTTTGAGTCAATCAAAAAATCTTTCAATACCGATGATTTTGACACAAAAGAATTTTACGAGCAGGTTCGTTTTTTCATCAAATTATTGCTGGAAGATCGGCTTATCATACGCAAAACCGAACATCCGAATCACGCCAAGCTCTATATCTTCAAGCTGGAAGAAGACCAAGTTGGCAGAAACGCGCTTTTTATAACCGGAAGTAGCAACTTAACTAAAGCGGGACTTTCCACGCAAGGAGAATTTAATGTGGAAATAAGCGATTACGGCGTGGAAGACGCGAATAATTATTTTGATGAGTTATGGCGCCGCGCGATTATCATCACAGAAAAGCATGCGCTTAAAGAAAAATTGATACGAGTGATAGAAGAAGAAACGCATCTTAAACAGCTTACCCCATTTGAAGCATTCGCGCTTGTTTTAAAAACATACCTTGAAGCCGCGCGGAGAAAAGACATCAGCCAAAGCGCTATAGAGAAAATGAAACAAGCCGGCTATACGCCGTACTCCTACCAAATAGACGCGGTCGGCCAAGCCAAAGCGATTGTGGAAGAATATAACGGCGTTATTATCGCGGATGTGGTGGGCTTGGGAAAATCAATCATCGCAAGTATGCTGGCGCATGATTTACACTCTCGCGGCGCAATCATCTGCCCGCCGGGGCTAATCGGCGACAAAAGCAAAACAACGGGCTGGAGAAAATACACTGAAGAATTTGGTTTGTATGAATGGGAAGTTTGGTCAATGGGAGAATTAGACAAAGCGCAGAAGTGGATTAAAAAAGCCGGCAACCCACCACGCCCTCGCTTGGGGAACGGAAATTTGCGGCGACTAAATTACTGCAAAGACTCACTAAGGATACTTCGAAAAGTTTCCTCTTCAAGCGCAGGTAGAATTCTATAGGCACCCACAAAATTTAACCGACGCATCAGCGCACGAACTTTATCCTCTTTGAATTGTTCAAAATATTTTGGATTATTTGAAATAAAATCAAGCAAAACATGAACAAATGAGTCGGATTTACCAAGAGAGCCGTCTAACTGTCTTGTGTACTCGTAAAGCGCAAAAAATTCTCGCGTAAGCTCAAAAGGGTCATCCCTTTTTTCATCGTAAGTCATGTGTGCTCCCCACCAAAGTAAAGCGATGCCGTGCCGTAAATACGCCGTGGTTGTTTGTGTGTTTACAAACCAATGTTGAGCAATGTACCGCGCGCGTTTTTCTTCCGCCTGATCTGTGACTGGCCAGCGTTTTGCCATATAGTCCATGAATGGCACATGAGCTAACCATGCCCATAGTCGTTGATCTGATGCCATAGTACGATCTAACCCGCGCAATGCTTCATAAAGAACTCGAGCATTTTCAAATGCGGTAAGATTGGCATCAAGTTTTGGTAGTGCCTCAATCTCAATAACAGTGTCTTTAACATCGGAAGCAGAAAAACTTGGGGCTTTGCCTGCAATATATCCACGAATTATATCTTCGCTCTGGAGCCGTTGGCCCAGTCTTTGAAGAAATGGTGTAGTAAAAACTTTAATGCGTTCCATAATTTTAGTCTTCTGGCTCATCTATTATTTCTTTTAATCCTGACAGCATCCGCTCAACCGGCATTTTTAGTATAGTTTGCACAATGTTAGAGATATTTTCCTTGCTCCATTCAAAATTTGCCTTTTCAGCGCGTTCTTTCAGAACACTGAACCACATAAATTGCTGATGGTATTCAGTGTCCTCAAAAGCATATTGCATGGCAATAAGAATCGCCGGAAAGGCAACACCTGATTGAATTATTGAGTTTAATTTTTCTGTTTTTGATCCTGCGAAAATTGCTAGCTTGTCATAATCAATACTGGGCAATCTGACAATGATCTTATCTTGGTTTGAATCTACGATCATCGGACCAGAAAGGTGCGGATCACGAACTACCTCAAGAAAATCAGAAATGTTTCTTGTCCCAGCATATCTCTTTCTGGCCTCAAATTTTTCCGACCCACCATCAGCAAGAATGTCGCCTTGAACAAGGTTGACGGTTGCACCTTCGTAATCAGAATGTGCCATACTATTTGCGTAATCTGAAATGTCTTTTGTCGCAATAACAAAATATCCTAAGGATACGACACCTCGAAGATCAACTGCTGGAACAGAAACCTCAAATTGGCTATCTGTAAAAAGATGACATCGGCGAAAGTGCGTAGCAATGCATGTAATTTGCAGTACATACTTTGCCCGCCCGCTATCTATTAAGTCTTGGATTGTCTTATTATCCAAATTAAAATTACCACGAATAACGATGGTATCCGGTCCTAAATTGACTTCGACAATCGGTGAATATGTGCCAGAAATTGCATCGCTATCACCGAGCACTGGCCAAGGATAATGTGAGGTTATGTTCATGGCAAAATTCGCAAATTAGGTTCTAGGGCAACAATCCACGGTTCTTTTAATTGAATAGAGAGATATGCGCTTCCTGAATCGTCTAGAGAAAAATCACAATGTTCTTGCCCAGGCTTAAATATTTTTGTTCCTCTTTCCCCAACTGCATTGGACATGGGAAGTAGTTCGTCGCTTCCATCGTCTGCACGAGCATACAACCTCATTCTAACTACGGGCTTCTCATTTTTATTATCAGTATGAATAATGACACGATATAATCGTCCATCTTTCGTTTTATTTCCTACAATATACCGAACTGTTGCATTCTCCAATTCTTGGGATTTAACCGATCTACCCTTTTCATCAGGTTCCGGTAGCGGATTTGGTACATCAAATGGTCTTGGAGGGGTAGGAGGGCTTGGTGGTGTCGGCGGGTTTTCTGTACGCACTTTTATATATCGTGCGACTCTAATGGGTCGTATTGTATGAACTGAGCTGACTGTGTCCTCTACATCAGAACCAATCTCAATGCCAGTTTCTTCTTCTACCACCTCTTTTACTTGATTTTTTGCCTCGCCGATATTTGCACTACTTCCTTCTTTTGTCGGTAAGCCAATATGTTCTGCCAAGCCCGGGATGCTTGTTGATTGCGATACCGGAGCATACAACAAACCCCCAAGCCCACCAGCTATAAAAAGTTCTAGTTCGTTATAGGCAGTTTTTCCATCCTCGACATGATGTCCGTGTTCGTCTTTCCAATTATGCCAATCCCACTCTGTATGTGCGGGATTTTCCATTTTTCGAAGTATCTCACTACCTTCTTTATTTCTGCATTCAAAAATTGCTGCATATTTTGTTAGATGAGATGATCTCCCCTTGAAGCCAATAATCATGCCGGTATTTCTAACAAGTGCGGTTTTGTTTGGATATGGCAAATCGTCAGAAGTACGACCATAAAAGGAAACTTCTCCAAGCACATCAGGACTTTCAGTCAATTTTTTCTCGGAGTTGGTGTAAGCATCAAAAAAATGTAGTGGATTATATGGTTTAAAAGATTTTTTTTCATCTAGCGAAAAAAATTCACTCATCCGTTCACGCAAATTGGTGGCGTTAAACTCCTTATCGCCAACTTTTACAGTAAGAATGCCCCAATGTATTGATGGCCAAAACCAACCCAAAACCGCGCGAGAAATTGTATCTTGCCAGTCGTTATTACCTAGAAAATTAACAACCCAAATATCAGTGCC
>MHJU01000010.1 GCA_001818155.1 Candidatus Jacksonbacteria bacterium RIFCSPLOWO2_02_FULL_44_20
CATTTTGGGATATGGTTTGTATTTTGTAGTTGTAGCCATAGTTATCTTAATTTTTTCACACTTGCATTGCCAAGCAATGAAGTCATTTGAATAATGGCGATCTCGTTAAGTTTGATCAATCTTTCCGACTGCGGTAATTCCTGCCGGATAAACACCGCATTCAAGCTTTCTAAATTAGACAAACACACCAATTGCGCCACATCAGAATAATCACGGATATTGCCTTCAAGTTTGGAATTTTTATCGCGCCATTCTTTGGCAGTCATGCCAAAAAGCGCTGTGTTCAGCACATCGGCTTCACTTGCGTAAATGATATCAGCTTGTTTTTTGGATATTTGCGCGGGAATAATATGCCTCTTTATAGCATCAGTATGAATACGATAGTTAATTTTTGTGAGCATTCTTTTTGTATCCCACCCAAGCATCAATCGTTCATTTTCTTCTTCTTTTAGCCGTTGAAATTCTTTGATCAAATAAAGCTTAAATTCCGGAGATAACCATGTGGCAAATTCAAAAGCAATATCTCGGTGGGCGAAAGTTCCCCCGTATCTGCCAGCCGATGATCGGATACCGACTGCGTTGGTTTTTTGGATCCACTTTGAAGAGGATAATATAAAACCATTGGAGCCCGCCTCGTTTTTAATGTTATTGAATTCCATAACATTAAAAGTTGGATTGTGCGCCTGCTCCCAAGCCCCCATAAATTGAATGGTGTATCTTGTTGACAACCAATTCGCAATTACAATCCCTGTTGCTTCACGATCCTTGAATTTAGCCATATCGGTTAAAGATATGAATTCCTCCTTGTTCCTTTTTATAACAGCGATTTCTAAGTTTTGTGTAATAATTTTTTTCATATCAACATACTAATCAATTAAAAATCCATTAATATTCCGGCGATTTCTTGCTCCAGCTTCTTAATATCACCGCCGATTTCATTAAGCGGTCGCAAGGGTTTATATTCATAAAAATAGCGTGTAAAGCTAATCTCGTAGCCGATTTTGCCGATCTCGCCATCTTTGTGGTCGCAGTATTTTTTGTCCTCGCTAATCCATGCGTCCGACACATGGGGCAAAACCTCGCGCTTGAAATACTCGTTTATATCTTCGCCGAGCGGCACATTTTCATAATCGCGCAAATCCACATCCGGCTCCGGGTTGCCTTTTTTGTCGGTGATAACATCAGCTGTTTCGTCGCGCTCGGAAAGGCCTTTAAGAATGGCTTTTTTGACTGGCGCATCCAGTTTAAGATCGGCTTTTTTGAAAGCTTGCTCTAATGCTTCAATAAACTTTTCTTGATTTTTATAGAGTGTGTCGCCGATAGTGGCTAGTGTTTTCTGAATAGAAATTTGCAGAGCAAAACCGGCTTTTTCCTCTTCCAACTTCTTGAGCGGATCGCGCTTCTTGCTTTTGGCAAGATTTTGGAAAGCAGATTCGGCTTTTAATTTTTCCAAACGCTCGGCATTGGCTTGAAAATTAAGTTTAAGCGGCCGTTCAATTGTAATTTTGCGATACCCAAAAAATTCATTGGGATGTATTTGCACAAACCCGGGCTTTTCGCCGTCTAATACCGCCTCGGAAATCTTTCGAATCTGTTCATCGGAGATATAATTTCGCTTATCCCCCAAACTCTTGCGCATTTTTTCGTAAAGCTCTACGGCGTTAATAAGTTTAATTTTTCCTTTGTGGTGAGCTTTCTTGCGGTTCGTAAGAACCCAGATATAAGTGTGAATTCCGGTATTGTAGAAAAGTTGATTCGGGAGCGCGACAATCGCTTCCAGCCAATCATTCTCAATAATCCATCGGCGGATTTCGTTTTCACCGCTTCCGGCGTCCCCGGTAAAAAGCGGCGAGCCGTTCATAACAATTGCGATACGGCTACCGCCGTTTGAAGGCCTCATCTTGGCAAGCATAGTTTGCAAAAACAGAAGCTGGCCATCGCTGATGCGCGGTAGACCCGCGCCGAATCTGCCCTGAAACCCGATCTCCGCTTCTTTCCTTACCTCTTTCTCGTCTTTCTTCCACTCCTTGCCGTAAGGCGGATTGGAAAGCATATAATCAAAAGTTTCGCCAAAAAGATGATCATGCGAAAGGGTGGAGCCAAATTTTATATTGTCAGCGTTTTCGCCTTTGATCAGTAAGTCGGATTTGGCAACGGCAAAAGTTTCCGGATTTACTTCCTGACCGAATAATTCAATCTGCGCGGTTTTGTTCACGCTCTCCAAAATCCATTCTTTTGCCTCCGTAAGCATACCGCCGGACCCGCACGCCGGATCATAAACAGTTTTGATGATGCGCTGTTTTTTAAGAATATCCAAATCACCGGCAAAAAGCAGATTCACCATGAGGCGGATAATTTCGCGCGGGGTAAAGTGTTCTCCGGGATTTTGGTTTGAGGCCTCGTTAAATTTCCGGATAAGTTCCTCAAAGACATATCCCATGGCAAGGTTGCTTACCCTATCGGGGTGGAGATCGATTGTGCTGAATTGTTCTATAACCTGAAAAATCAGGTTGGCTTCTTCCAGTGCGTCAATCTGTGTTCCGAACTTGAATTTTTCAATAATCTCACGCATGGACGAGCTGTATGCATTAATGTAGAGCCGGAGGTTTTTCCCGATGTTTTTTGGGTCATCCAAAAGTTTTTTGAAATCATACTGTGAGGTGTTGTAAAAGCCGTAACCGCTGGCTTGTTTCAAAATACCATCCATGTCTTCCAGTTTTCCTTTATACTGTTCATGTTTTTTAAGAACATTCGGTTTTGTTTTCTCAAGCGCGCAATCCAGCCGGCGCAAAACAGTGAGAGGCAAAATGACATCCTGATATTTGGCGCGCTTAAAATCATCGCGCAAAAGGTTGGCGATGCCCCAGATAAAACTGACGACTTGTTTGTGGTTGGTCGGGTTCATTGTTAAATCAATTTTCCGTCCTTAAAACTAAAATCACCATTAGTTGCGATAATGACATGATCTAAAACAATGCCAATAATTTTACCGTCTTTGGTAAATCCTTAATTTTTGGCATAGTTACTTTGGGCGCTTATCCTCCAGCGCCATCTCGCGCACAATTTTTGTGATATCCCTCTCTATGCGCTCAACTCGGACAATAAGATAAAACAAAGCCGAGAAAAGGATAAGGAGCGCAAGATATATCACCAAATCAACTCCTCTCCCGATGCCGACAAAATTGGCGACGCGTTGTGTTGCGTTTGGAAACACGACGAGTAACCCGGCGCACCCCCAAAATATCGTCCACAAAAAAAATTCCCTCACTGTTATCACCCTACGATGATATTTTTGAAATGTCTTCCGAATAATAAGCGCGATGGCTATAAGAAGGATGACTTGAATAGGATTCATGATTAAAGATACTTTAACGTTTAACGTTCAAAAATCTCCCGACAAAAAAATCGTACAAAATTCTAATGCTACCGGTAAGACTCCTCTGCCCTTTCTCTAGAGAGTATGCTGTATATCGCACACGGACCGGAACCTCAATAAACGACAACCGATGCCGCGCGATCTCTTCAAGAATCTCGCTCGCATGCGCCATGCGATCTTGTGTAATCGTAATTTTCTCTGCGGCTTTACGCGAAAATGCGCGCAGTCCGCAATGAGTGTCTGTAACTTTCAATCCTGTAAAAAACCATTGATGAAGCAATGCCAGTTTAAGAATAATCAATCTTGTAAAAGGGATGACGTTGTGGAGGTTTTGAGTTTTAAGCTTTGAGTCTAAAAATCGGGAACCTAACACCACATCCGTTTTTTTTTGCAAAATTGGCTCTATTAATTCATTTATTTGAGACGGATCATGTTGTCCGTCTGCGTCAAACGTAACAATTATTTCAGCTCCTTTGGAAAGCGAATACAAAACGCCTGTTGCAAGCGCCGCGCCTTGTCCACGATTCACAATATGCCGCAGAACTTCTGCGCCAGCTGACTTTGCCTCTGAAAAAGTGTCATCGTCTGAACCGTCATCAACAACAATAATGTTTGAACACAATTTTTGTACAGCACGCACAACACTGCTAATTACAAAACTTTCATTATAAGCTGGAATGACAAAAAATATCTGGTTCATATCAATATGCCCGCGCAAACACAACCCGTCTTTCAGAGTGTTCTTTGCATCTAATACACTCTCCTTTCTCTTCCTGTTCACTAAACGGCATGCAACGAATTGTTGCTTTAGTCTCGTCAGAAATGCGTTTTTCACAAGCGCCGTTACCGCACCAATGGCTATAAAAAAAACCTCGGCCCGACTCAAGGCGCGAGGAAAAATCTTCGTACTTATCAATTCTATAAGAATGCTCTTCGCGAAATTGTTTTGACTTTTGAAACAACCGCTCCTGCATAGAAACCAGCCGAGCTTTTACCTCATTTACTGCGCTGTGTTCTCCAACTGATATTTTGAGGCCAGTATCACGCTCTACAATAACTACCTTATCGGAGGCTATATCTTTTGGCCCAAGCTCAATTCGTAGAGGCGCTCCCTTCTTCTCCCATTCGTTAAATTTTGCCCCGGGCGTGCAGTAATCGCGATCGTCAAACGCAACTTTTGAAAAATTATCTGATAGCTTACGATGCAACTCTTTGGCATGATCCAAAACGCGCGTCCGTTCTTCATCACTTTTCCAAATCGGAATAATCACTGCTTTCACAGGGGCGATTTTTGGCGGTAAAACCAATCCTTTGTCATCGCTATGCGACATGATGAGCCCGCCTATGAGCCGCGTTGAAACGCCCCAGCTTGTCTGCCACACATACTGCCGAGCGCCGTTTTGATCAGTAAACCCGACATCAAACGCTCTGGCAAAATTCTGCCCCAAATTATGAGATGTTCCGGATTGCAGGGCTTTTCCGTCCTGCATCATAGCCTCAATACTATAAGTGCGAAGCGCCCCTGGGAATTTCTCTGATTCAGACTTCAACCCGAGAATAGGAGAGATCGCGAGATAATTTTCAGCAAAATCCTGATACACATTCAGCATTTTTCTCGTCTCCTCCTCGGCATCACTTTCATTTGCATGCGCCGTGTGCCCCTCCTGCCATAGAAATTCTGTGGTTCGGAGAAATAGCCGAGTGCGCATTTCCCACCGCACGATATTGGCCCATTGATTCAGAAGAAGTGGAAGATCGCGCCATGAATTGATCCATTTTGCAAACATGGTATATATGATGGTCTCGGAAGTGGGGCGCACAATGAGCTCTTCTTCTAAACGCGCTTCGGGGTCAGGAATAATTCCGAGGTCTGGATCGCTCTTTAAGCGGTAATGCGTTACAACCGCGCACTCTTTGGCAAACTGCACATGCTCTGCCTCTTTATTCAAAAACGACTTTGGAATAAAAAGCGGAAAATACGCGTTCTCGTGGCCAGTTTCTTTAATTTTTTCATCCAATACGCGCTGTATATTTTCCCACAGGGCATAGCCGTATGGCTTGATTACCATACATCCTTTGACAGGCGCGTGTTCAGCGAGATCCGCTCCGGCAATAACGTCTAAATACCACTGACTATAATCAGCCGCTCGCGGTGTAATGCCTTTTTTTGATGGTTCGGACATGGTTATTGCAAAAGTTCAATAGCGCGTTCTAGCTGGGGATCAAAATCATTGTTCACATCTTCCGCGCTCATCGGCACCAGAATATCAGGCGTAATCCCGGTTTCGTTTATTGAACTGCCTCTAGGCGTGAGCCATTCCGCTATAGTTACCTTCATGGCAGAGCCGCCTTCTAAAGAAGAATAATCCTGCACTGATCCTTTGCCAAATGTCTGCTCCCCGACAATTGTTGCTTTTCCGTAGTCTTTAAGCGCTCCGGCAACAATCTCGGAGGCGGATGCCGACCCCTCATTTACTAAAACAACGGTCTTTTGATCTTCTAAACGGGCTTGTCCTACGGCTTTATACGAATCTTTTCTGCCGTCAGAAAACCGCTCTTCAACAATAACGCCCTCCGGAATCCAGTAGCTTGCCATTTCAACAGCCGAGTCCAAGTACCCGCCGGGATTAGAGCGAAGGTCAAGGATAACGCCGGCGAAATTTTTTTTAAGTACTGCCGAAACTGTTGTCTTAAAGTCATTAATCGTATCCTCATTAAAACTGAAAATCCGGACATAGGCGACCTTGTCTGCAACTATCTCCCATTGAACTGTTTTAACAATAATCTCCTCTCTTTTTACCTGCACATCTTTTGTTTCAACAGCTCCTTTGGTAAGAATAGTGAGAACTACGGTTGTGCCTTTGGGCCCGCGAATGCGAGAAACCGCATCATCAAGCGAGAGGGTAGCGGTATCCACTTTGTCAATGGCTAAAATGACGTCGCCCGGCCTCAATCCAGCGCGTTCTGCCGGGGACTCCGCAAGAGGAGATACGACCGTCAATCGATCATGTTTAATCGCGATCTCGGCGCCGATTCCTTCAAATTTTCCTTCAAGCTCCCGATTAAATTCAGCGGCTTCAGTAGGATCAAAAAAAACTGTGTATGGATCGCCGGTTGCGGCCGTCATTCCTTTTATTGCCCCGTAAAAAAGCTTTTCTTCTGAAAGAGGCTGTTTATAAAAACGATTTTCAAGCGACTCCCATACGTTCCAAAAAAGCTGAAAATCAACGCTCTTATCATCAACAAATGATGGAATCGCTACACACTGCGCGGTTCTATTTTCTTGCGCTTTGCGTTCGGCATTTTGCGGAACTTGTTGCGCTCCAACTAAAAGCCCAAATGAAAAAAAGATAACCGCGCCTCCAATAATCGCACTGTAGAAAGGAAAAGATTTTTGCATATTTTTACAGAATACCAAATCATGCTCGCGAAGTCAAAAAGCCGCGGTCAAAACTTAATTTCTTTCCCCGGCGCCAGTGCTTGAAACAATTTTTCTGATTTTTTCACAGAACGCTTGTAATCCGATTCTTTTCTAAGATTCGCTGAAATATGAGTAATCGCGGCGATTTTTTCGCGAAATTCTTTTACAAGCGATTTTTCCGAAGAAACAGCATTATTGGTTTGTATCTCCTCCTGAACTGTGCGGCTAATCTCTGGAATGCCTAAACTTTTTGCGATTTTTGCCTCAATCTCTTTGCGAGGCTCTCCGTACATAGCGCGACTCTCTTTAATAATCCGCTCTTTCAAACCAACTTTTGGAAGCGGCGGAAGTGTAACCGCGCTGAATGGAGGAGAAACTTTTCCGTCAATCAGGAGTTTCAAAATAATTGTATAAGGCGGAAGGGTTGTAAGATTATGCTCTGACACTGTCGGCCCAAACTCATCGGACATTGATTTAGCATCCGACGAGCCGACGCGAAACGCAATAATCGTCCCGACATTTCCAAAAATTACATCGCGCATATTATCGCTAATCTGTGAAAGGTATTGATGCGAGAGCACAAAACGAATCCCATGCGCGCTCTTACCGATGAATTCTTCAAGCCATGGAAATGCAAGTTCATGAAATTCATCAATATAGAAATACACTTCTCGGGCTTCATTTCTTTCAGAAGCTCGCATAAGAAGGCGCAAAAGAAAGGTGGAGCCAAGAAATTTTGCAGTATCCGCGCCGATCTCGTGCTTATTAAATGAGCAGATAACAATTTTTTTCTTATTCAGCAAATCGTCAAAATTAAACCGCGAGCGCGAAAATCCAATAGTGTTACGAAGAATCGGATTACTCGCGAGTTGCCCCATTTTATCCCGAATCGGCTCAATGGAAGAACGCAAAAAACCCTCACCGTCCTTGCCAAACTCATGCGTCCAAAATCGCGATAGCACTGGATCGGTAACATGTTCAATCGCTTCTGCGCGAAATTTTGGATCAGTAAGAAGCGGGATGATGTGCAGAAGAGTCATTTCTTTATTATACAAAAGAGTCAGGATCGCATTTGAGAGAACATACTCAAGCCTCGCTCCCCACACATCGCGCCAAAAGCCGCGAAAAAAATTAACAAGCCCGCTTACAACTGTATAACGCTCATTCTCTGCGCCAAGATCATCTAAACAATTAAAAACAAATTGATAATCGCGATCGGTCGGGTCCCAATATACAGTATCTTTCAAACGAGATTCCGGCACATAGTGAAGCATCTGATCTGAAAGCCCGCCGGTTACATCAATAAGTATCACGCCTCGCCCAGCAAACATATCCTGCACAATCATATGCGCAAGCATTGAGGTTTTGCCAGTTCCGGTTTTGCCGAGCACATACATGTGTTTTTCCATGTCAGCGCGTTTAATGCCAAATGGTTTGCGCTGATTGCGAAAATTTGTTTCTGCAAAAAGAGTAATATCTTTGTTGTAAAATGGAGTGATTGCCATATATTTCAAGGATAATTATACGGCTCAAACTCCGGGATCGGCAGATTATCAGGCGCTTGTCCAAGAGGAATATCGGCCATGCGCTCTTTGTTAAACCCGGCGCGCGCGCGCATCGGCGTTCCGCGAGGAGGCGTCGTAACAGGCGTATCTGCGACCTGTACGTTTGTCGTCATATCGCGCTCTGATGGAAAATGCCAAAGCGTCGCAAGTTCCTCTGTGCCAAGATAAATCCATCTGTCGCCCGCAAGCCAATCGCGGCCTTTTGCGTTAAAGATAATAGCGTTTTGCCGCATGCGCTTGCGCGTTTTGGCAAAAAAATAATCTGCGCTTGTTTTAGTATGCGGCCCGCGAGTCCATACATTGTAATCAATATCGCTGAAATGGCGGAAAAAACCGTGCGCCTCGGACCAAAACCTGAATTTCGCAAACACAGGCTTTTTCGCAAAGTACAGCACGCGAACGCACGTCTTAAAAATCTGCTGGGAAATTTTCCGTTCAATGGCGTCAATCACTTTCTTCTCTTTCTCTGTAAGCGAATGTTTCTCGAGAACTTTCGGAAGCGCCATGTTTTCTTCTTTTTTCACTGTTTTATGAGAAGCTGGTTTCTTTTTCCGAAACTGGCTTAAAAACGCTTCATGAAGACACGAAATCTGCCTCCAAAATTCTCCTATAAAACTAATCGGGATCAATATGATAGACAAAAAAATACTGAACGCATGCCCTTTCATCATCTGAAAAATCGTCTTTGATTCAACTCCGTTTTCTCCTGATGACCTGCCAAGAAGGCGGTTAAGGTGTTTTTTCTGCTTTTTATTCCACGAGTCGCTTTCAGGCACAACTGAAATTTGATACCACAAATACTCCCCTTCTTTCAGATTCTGCATAAGTTCAAGAAGATGACGCAAAGGATCTGCAAAATAGCCGATCTCGCGCATAAAACGATGCTGATACTCTTTGTAGGTTTTGAATGGATAATAATCCGGCTTTGAAAGAACGTATTCGCTTCCAAGCATATCAAACTCTTTATCCGGAATTTTGTCTGGAAAGATATGGACAAAATCGTCCTCCGGTTTCAGCGAGATAATTTCCGCGTCCGGATATTGAGCATAAATAGCGGATTCAAGGAGATGTTTATGCTTATACACCGGGCGCGCAAAAAATCGTATCTGCCCCTCAATACTCACGATTTCAAATGCGACTTTTAATATGTATTGCCCTTTCCACAATGTTTCCCACCATGTCTGATCTCTGCGCAAAGCATGGATTTCAGCAAATAATTGTTCAATCGCTTCAATCGGACGTTTGTTTTTTTGAGGAAGGCGTATCTCAAGAAGCACAGAGGGGTTTTCCGCGGCAAAAAATTCTTGACGCCAGTTGATCCACGCATCTTTTATATGCGGCCAAACGTTATAAAAAACGAAAAGCCACCCTCCTGCGAGTAGCAATTCAAATGCGAGTGTAAACAAATTGTCGTAATGCAAGCGCTTCCAAAAAGCGATGTCAATGCCGATTAGCACGGTTTTTATAGGGCGCGTACTAAAACTACTTAATATTCAACACATAACTATCTTTTCCTATCTTACGAATTCTATTATTGCTATTCAAAGATAGAAGAATCGTGGAACGGGCAACGATGCGTTCCTTTTGCACGCGACTGATTATTTCATCGCGCATTAAAGGCCCTCGCGTTTTCTCCAAAACTCGTTCCACAACATCTTTGACTGTTCCTTTTATGTATCCGGATTCGCTAAGCCCATACAAACCTCGGCCGACAAGAACAAACCGCGGATCGGCGATCAGTTCGTTGTGCACTGTCGGAAAATGCGCCTTCTTGCCATAATACTCACCGATGCGATGCGCAATATCGCGATAATGCAAAGGCGCGCCTTCGGTTTTCAAAACTAGATAAATTCTATCTCCCATGCGGCGCGGGCTGATATCAGGCCATCCGCGAAGCCCCCACATACCGAATGGATTCTGCGCGATATTTTTACTCAAGTGCAGTTGAGCGTACACAGATTCAGGATCTGTTCTAAGTTTTTCCGCAATATGCGCGTGCGTTGACGGTTTCCCTTGATTTTTAAATAGCTCCTCAACTCGCTTGAGTGTCGCTTCCAGCGTTTCAAACCGTTTCTTATCAGCGCTCCACGCAGATGCATGCAAACGCCCTTCTTCCTTAAAATGAAAAGCCTCGCTTGCAAATTCTTTCAATAAAAAAACAAGCCTGTTTCGTTGTTTTGCCAATTCCGACTCCATGCTTGTTCCATGCGATTTTTGAATGAGTTCTTCAATTAAATGATGATGAGCGATAATACCGCCATAACGATTGATGATTACATCAATATCAGCTATGAGCCCGCGCAATTCCTGTTTATAATTCTGCAGGCGTTTGATTTTGGCTATGCTTGCCCGCTCAATCTGGCGGACACGTTCTCGTGTAATTGTATGATCTTTCCCGATTTTATCAAGCGTCTCTTTCACTCCGCCATCCAAGCCATAACGGCGGCTGATCACCTCTTGCTCACGAGCAGTGAGACAAGACAGCAGGCACTCTGTACAATCAGAATGATTCACTGCCGAGCCGCGATTAGTTTGCGCCGCACTTCCTTTTTTCATAATTTGGCAAGATTAACATGATTTTGACACTACGTCAAGGAAGTGGTATATGGAGCTCTTTTTTTAAGCATTAGAGATCACAAGACGAAAAAAAGCATCCACAATCGCGCGTTTAATTTTCAACGGAGCTTTCCCGGGAATTTCAAGGGTAAGCACGTGCTCTGCGATCAGTGTGTTTATAAGCCAAATCTCAAAAATACCTTTGTTTCGCTCGCGTGAGAGCCTACCCGGAGGCACTGAAGCGCGTCCGTTAACAACCTCATATCCTAAAAATGGATCATTATCGTCATCAATGCCGCTCCATAATGAAACTCCGATCTCACAAAGATAGTTCAAAAAATGCTGAACAGACGGTATCTCATGACTAACGCCTGTATCATATAGATAAAACTGATCTTGGGATGGGTCCTCATGAAATGAAACCGCGAGTTGAAAATGATGCGGCAACAATACTTTTTGCGCCTCCAGCACTTCAAAAACATCTGTATCAGAGAAAAAACAGCGGTTCATGTCTTTCCCCTCGCTGTTCAGACGTGTTTTTTGGCGAACGGCTGACGGAGAAAGTTCCGGAATGTAAAGAAGCGGCTGGAGCTCGACACTATAATGTTGAACCGCCTCTTTCACAAAATCAATTACCTCGCATTCATCGCCGTGAATACCTGATACGAGTAGGATGCGCGGGTTTGGGGCGGTTTGAATGTGAGGGAGCATATAGTATTTGCAAATGTTGTAAAAAAGAATAAGCATCAATCATAAAAGTTTTGCCTCTTTTCCCATAATCACTCTTGCCTTAAAAATTCATATTCAACCTTTGAAAATAAACTATTCGGCAAATCATTTAATCTTTTTTGAACTACTTTGATTGCTGGCTCTGACTTATCAATTCCAATCCAGTTGCGATTGAGTGATTGTGCCGCAATAAGTGTTGTGCCGGAGCCAGCAAAGCAATCAAGCACCAAATCTCCTTCATTTGAGGATGCCTCAACGATAAACTTCAATAAATCCAAACTTTTTATTGTCGTCCGCTCTTATCCAACTTCTTAAATAGACGCTTCTTATCTTCTTCCGAGAAAGGAACGCGCGGGTCATTCCAAATCGGGCTTTCAGCTTTTGAATAAAAAAGTATTAAGTCTTTTTTGTTTTTGCCCTTGATGTAGAGGACACCATCAAGAATCGCTAGCTTAATCGCCTTAACATTTTTGGCTTTTTGTGTATTCAATGCTTAACTGTGTCCAATGGTTTATGTCCTTTTTCATAGTTATTATTTTAAAATTCTCTTATACAACTCAAGTGTTTTTTCAATCATCGTATCAGACCTAAGTTGCTTCGCGGTTTCTCTAGCGGCTAATGCCAGATGATGTCTCAAGGCCGCATCGTTCAGTAAAAGTTTTATTTTTTCTTTAGCCTCTTCAATAGTGTGAACAATAAAACCGTTCTCGCCATTGCGAATAATTTCCGGAGCTATACCTACAGAAAAACTTATCGGAACAAGTCCTTGCGACATCGCCTCAATCAAACTAAGAGAAAACCCTTCGTAACGCGAGGTCAATAGCGCAATTCCTCCGGCATACTGCTTTAACAGGGAAGGAATACTATCTTTAACCGCGTTTGCAATAATGGAGTGATTTGGAATATTGTTTTTCATCCATTGCACTAACTTTTTATTTCTCGACATTACAATCGAAAATTTTTTAACTTCAGGAAATTGCTCAAAAAGCCAAATGAGACGATCAACGCCTTTTAGCTTCAGTGTGAATGGATCCTCTCCAATTCGGCCAAGAAAAACGATGGTTGGTTCGCTCTGTAGATTATTGTTTGGCGTTTCAAACCAATAATCCTCTATTGCATTATAAATGACTTCAATTTTTTCAGCTGTAATCCCGATGTTTATTAAATCCCTTTTTACTACATCGGATGTGGCAATAATATAATCAGCGCGTTCAGCGGCATACTGCTCAATGGAGGCGATGTCGTTGAGCGGTCGGCGTGTTTTTATATTAAGTTCGCGAATCGCTCCCAATTGTTTTAAGCGGGGAAAAATATCACTGCACCCATTTTCCAAATGATTTGTTTTTGGAACAGCTTTTAAAAAACCAATTGTGGTTGAACCGAAATGCGATACCACTGGTTTAGAAAAACGAAGAAAGGCGAGCGGTGTATAGGTTGTCCCCTGAATAATATCATGACGCAATATCTCCTCGCGTTTTTCCAATAATGAATAAAAAAAGAGAATGTTGTTAATACCCTTAAAATGAACAGGCGTATCCCTAAGTAAAAATTGCGGATAAAAGTTATTCACATCCACCCCTTTGTCTCGCAACTTACAGGCGATAAGATCGTTAATGAAATGCGCGCCGGTTCCTATTTTTTTGTCGCTATGGATAAATGCTATTTTCATGAAATCGTCATTATTTCATCAAAACATCAAGCGAAACGCCTAATGCATCCGCGATTTTTTTAACTGTATCACAAGAAAAGCCACCCGCGAAAATCAAAAAACGCGGCGAAACCGCGAAGCCACCTTTCCAATTCATACAATGTGGCTGCCGGGCAGGGATTCGAACCCCGATAGCGAGGACCAAAACCTCGCGTCCTACCTTTAGACGACCCGGCACGATTCAAAAAGATAGCTTACTTTACTGCTTTGTGAGCTACACGTCAACGTATCGCCCGATTGCAAGAAACGAAGCAATCATAGTAAGAAGCGTGATACTGATAAAATGATAAAGGGCAAAAGAAAAAACCGAGTGCGAATAATATGAAAATATACTGAAACTGCCCTCAAAGAAACTCATCACATACGGATCTATAACGTGCAGGATTGGGAATAAAATGAGCACCGCGGAGATTGCGCCTACTGCCGCATAGAGCGCGGCCTCAACGAGAAAAGGCCCGCGAATAAACCAATTACCTGCTCCGACGAGCTTCATGATGTTAATTTCCTCACTGTGAGTATAGATCGCGATGCGGACTGTATTAAACACTATAAGAATAGCGATTCCGGCAAACACAGCGCTCATCACCCACCCTGCCTTCTTTATTTTATCAGTAATGTTATAAATTTTACTGATATACACTTGACTGTCCTCGTAATTTTTATCTTCAATAAGTCCGCGGTATTGGCTTTTTTCAAGCGCCTCTAGAATCGCCGGGTAATAAGAGAGTTCGCGAGCTTTGATGACTAGAGTATCTCCAAGCGGATTTGCGCCTAATTCTTTGATAGACTCAATGACGAACACGTCGTTTTTATAGGTCTCTTGTAAGAGCCGCACGGAATCCTCTCGTGAAATATAACGCGCGTCTTGAATCTCCGGAAACTGCCTAAGTTTCGTTTGAATCGTTTTTACCTCTTGCGGAGCAACCTCCGGCTTAAAATATACGCTGATATCCACACGCTCTTTTACAGCCGCAACAGCTTCGGAGGCAAGCACATTCACAAACGCGAGAAAACTAACAGAGATAAGCGTAAGCACAATAACGCTCACTGTTGCAAGAGAGAGCCAGATATTCCTCCAAAAATTCCTGCATGCGAATTTTAAGACGCGAATCAGCGATATAAACATAAATTATAACATATACCTTCCATGTTCCTGGTCATTAACAATCCTTCCATTCTCAAGCGTTATAACCCGTTTACGAAGAGAATTCACCACTTCCCTGTCGTGCGTTACTAGAAGAACTGTTGTGCCAAACTGGTTAATTTTCACAAGTAAATCAATAATGTCTCGCGTGTGTATCGCATCCAAATTGCCTGTTGGCTCATCAGCGACGATAATTTTTGGTCGATGCGCAAGCGCGCGGGCAATCGCGACACGCTGTTGTTCACCGCCAGAGAGGTGCCTCGGATACCTTGTCCGCATCTCTTCAAGTCCGACAATGCGCAAAAGCTGGTTTACTGTTTTCCTGATCAATGAATCATGTTTTCCGGCAACTTCAAGGGCAAAACTCACATTTTCAGCGGCCGTTTTCTTCGGTAAAAGTTTAAAGTCCTGAAAAATTACACCGATCTGACGCCGTAAATACGGCTTATCTTTTGCTAAAAGGCGCGTAATATCCCACCCGCCAACTGTAATCATTCCGGTAGTCGGACGTTCTTCAGCGGTTAAAAGTTTAATCAGTGTAGTTTTACCTGTTCCTGACTGCCCGACAATGGAAACAAATTCTCCGGGCTTAACGTGAAGATTAACATCCTCAAGCGCCGTAACGTTTGGCGGGTAATGTTTTGTGACGGATTGAAAAATAATCATTGCACTCGTTCTACGCGCACAGTTATAATGCCGGATTTCGGATTTGCGATTTTAGTAAATGCGCTCTTGGTTAAATCAATAATGCGCCCCCTTACAAATGGGCCGGTTGAACGAACTTCAACATCAACTGATTTTCCGTTCGCGGTGTTGGTTACGCGAATCCGCTCGCCTTTTGGATAGTCATTGCTTGCCGCGCCAAAAGGAGTATTCAATAAACTGTCCCGAAACCAACTTGCATCTCCACGGTACACGCCCTCGCGAGAAATAACTGTATACCTCCCGAAGTGAAATGGAGTTTGCGCTCTTATTTGCCTATAGTCTTCACTATACATAGTTTGGAGCGCGCGATATGATTGTGTATTATTATCCCAAAATGCGATTGTTTGTTCTTGATTCGTCTCTTTAGGCGAGTTCAGTATGATTTGAAGAAATGCGCCAGAATTCAACGGCTCAACAAGGGGATCAAACGGCTTAATCACAAAATCCAATACGCCGGCTGATTCATCAAAAAAAGCTGTAACAGTACTTGGAGATCCAACCGAGTTTTTTGGTATAACAAGCTCGCCTCTGGAAAGCGTGATATTATAATTCTGCTTTAATATATCATTGTCCAAAATCGCCGTAAACGGCTCTGAAGGTGGTTCTATAGATATTTTAGTATTTGCTCCCAGTACTTCTGGCGGCTGACTTTTCTCTGCTAAAATCGTGTCTTGAAGTGGGGTGTTTCCTGAAAAAAGACCAATAATACCCTCTCCGAAGTCAACCCGATTTGAAAAAAGAATTCCGCGAGTCTTATCGCGCGTCGTCGTAAGCGCAAGCCATAGAGATCGTGGAGCATAATAATAGTACAGACGCGCGTAGGATGCCTTCTCGTCAAATAAAAACACAACAGTAAACGGCTTTTTTAGAAGAGACACGGCGCCATTTTCCATAACCTGAAAATGATACGCGGCATCTGCTCTATATAAAGGCGCTTCTCTAATTTCAACCGATGCTGATTTTTGTTCTCTCAAACTGCCTGGCGAAATTAGTAATGTAAAACTGCGATCAAAAGATTGAGCCGGATACCCTCGTTTAATGGTCGTCTCATCAAGCTCATATTGAGCAATCTCCGCATCAGCGCGAACTTGCAGTGGCACCACGAGTATGATAGTATTCAGCAAAATTATTAAAAAAATACTCGTTAAAATGCGATAATTTATCATAAAAAATATCCTGCCGATGTAGCTCAGTGGTAGAGCAATCCCCTCGTAAAGGATAGGCCACCGGTTCAAATCCGGTCATCGGCTCCAGTTGAAAAGATCGAAACGAAGCGACAAAACAAAGGCGACAAGAATAATTCCGATCACCATAATGATTACGCACAAAATTTTACTCACAAAAACAGACAATAATTTCCCGTCTCTCGCGACATTTTCGGTGGCGAAAATTTGCTTCCGCAGAAAACCGCTTTTTCCGGTGCGCTTTCTCAAAACTACAAGAGACGGAGCAGTCCATTTCATGCCAGTAGACGCAGGACGAATTGAATCAACCTTAGTTCCAGGATCTGGAAATAAAGGAATAGATTTACGCGCCTGACTCGCTACGCCGCGAGATCTAGATTGCGGTCTTTTTATTTCACCTATAGCGGCAAGCGCGGTTTCGCGCATTGCTTGTTGATCTTCTTTTGTAAATAAAGTATCACTCATAAAAAATTAAGGGAAAAAATAGCGCAACCACTTTATAAAATTAGTTCCTGGTGGATCAGCGCGAACGTCGCGCGTCCCATTTTTACCGTCACCTTGCGGCAGATCATCTTCATAAAAAACTACAACTGTTTCTCCTTCCTTGCGATATCCTAATTTTCTTTTTGCTTCAAGTTCTATGTAAGAATCGCTTAATGCATCCTGTTCCATTTTATCTAATTCACGGCTTTCCTCCAGAGCGCGGCCTCTTTCTTTCTGAAGATCATTGATCTCGGTTTCTATGCTATTCTTTTTTTTACTGATCTGCAAAAAACTAATCGCGGTCACGATAATAAACGAGACCTCGAGAATTAAAAAAACTTTGCTCTTCACGAATGCCATTTTGATATTATACCATGCCAATTCTTAAACGCAAAACAATTATTCGCATCTGGAAAATTATTGCTCTTATTGTTATGGCGGGAATGGTTGCGACGATAGTAGTACTCCCGCTTGCGCAATAATATCACCTCCGCAAAACCGCGAGATAAGCGCTGTTTGGTATATCAACGCGCCCCACTCCAGCCATCTTTTTCTTGCCTTTCTTTTGTTTTTCAAGAAGTTTCATCTTACGCGTTACATCCCCTCCATATAACTTCGCGGTAACGTCTTTTCGCGTAGCGCGAATAGAATCGCTTGCGATAATTTTTCCCCCGATAGCCGCCTGCAGACGAATTTCAAACATTTGTGGCGGTATCTCGGTTAAAAGCGTGTCAATTACTGATCTTGCGCGCATATACGATTCACGACGAGGAACAAGCATGGAAAGCGACTCGCGCAATTCTCCGGCAACGAGAAAATCCACACGGATCAAATCCACAGGACGAAACGTGTCTATATCATAACTCAACGAAGCGTATCCGGATGATGCGCTTTTTAGTTTATCATAAAAATCAGTAAGAAGCTCTGTAAACGGAATCTCAAAGTGGAGAATCACGCGCCGCGAACCTTCGCCGTCGCTTCCGCGAAGATATTCTGTATTCGTATATATACCGCGGCGTTGCATGGAAAGTTGCATAATGCCGCCGATATGCGCTTCCGGCGTAATAATTTCCATTTTTACCCATGGCTCTAAAATTACGTCAATGTTTGACGGATTCTCCGGAAATTCTTGCGGAGATGTAATAACCGCATAAACATCTTCACTAGTTTTGAGTTTGATACGGTATTCCACCTGCGGAACAGTGAGAACGACCTCCACCCCATGTTCACGAACAATGCGCTCGGAGATGATATCAAGATGCAGAAGCCCGAGCACTCCAACTTGAAACCCTTTCCCGATAGCTTGCGTTGAGGCTGGCTGATACTGAAGCGCGGAATCGTTTAATTGCAACTCTAAAAGCGCCTGCCGTAAATCAAGATATCTATGCTGATCTTTTGGATAGATGCTCGCAAACACCATAGGATGCACCTTTTTATACCCCGGCAACGGCATAAAATTTTGAGTTTTAAGTTTTAAGTTTTGAGTTTTGATTATCGTGTCTCCAACATGGCACTTTCCAATATCCCGAATTCCTGTCACGATATAGCCGATTTCTCCATGCGAAAGCCGCTGACACGCTTCCATCTTTGGACGATAAACGCCAATTTCTTTGATTGTAGTTTCAAAATTCGTCTGATAAAAATTGATTGTATCACCGGAGCTAAATTCACCGTCAATAACGCGAATATCAGCGACAACGCCGCGATGCTGATTATAGTTTGAGTCAAAAATAAGCGCGCGAGAAACATCGTCATGGCTTTTAACTTCTCGTTTTAAGAGCAATTGATTTTTATGCGACGGTGCTGGAACGCGATCAATCACTGCCTTAAGCAACTGCGGAACATTCTCGCCTGTTTTGGCTGAAATAAGAATAATCTCTTCTTTAGGAACACCAATCAACGCAGACACTTCAGCGCATGTCTTTTCAACCTCTGCAAACGGAAGATCAATTTTATTGATAACCGGAATAATTGTAAGATCCTCCCCTTCCGCTAGATAAAGATTCGCAAGCGTCTGCGCTTGTATGCCTTGTGTCGCGTCAATAATAAGAACCGCGCCTTCAACTGCCGCGAGCGCCCGGGACACCTCATAAGTGAAATCAACGTGTCCCGGAGTGTCAATCAAATTTAAGATATAACCGTTATACTCCATTCGTACCGGCGTCATTTTAATAGTAATGCCGCGCTCGCGTTCCAAGTCCATAGAGTCCAAAATCTGCTCCTTTTTCTCGCGTTCAGAAATCGTATTCGTCAATTCCAACAGACGATCAGCAAGAGTGGATTTGCCGTGGTCAATGTGTGCGATTATACAGAAGTTGCGTATCATAAATCAATCATAGCAAAACCGACTCAAAACGCAAAAAGCCGAGACCGTTCTCGGCTGTTAGATTTAAGAAACTACCCATGAAACTACTTAACAATCACCTTTGCGCCAGCCGTTTCCAGTTCTTTCTTCATTTTCTCGGCTTCCTCTTTTGAAACGCCCTCTTTGACGACTTTCGGCGCGCCGTCAACCAAGTCTTTCGCGTCTTTTAACCCTAGACTCGTTACCGCCCTCACCGCTTTAATGACTCCGATTTTATTTGCTCCAGCGTCAGTCAACTCCACTGTAAAGGAGGTCTGCTCTTCTTTCTCCTCTTCAGGGGAGGATGCTTGCGCGGCTGGCGCTCCAACTAAGGAAACTGGCGCTACAGCCGAAACACCGAACCGTTTTTCCAAAACCTTCACAAGACGAGAAGCCTCAAGTAAGGAAAGTTTTTCCAGTTTTGAGACGATATCCGAAAACTCTGCTGGAATTTCGTCTGAATCATCTTCCGTGGAAGCTCCCACGGCTTGTTTGTTTGTATCGGACATATATATTAATGAATCATGAATCATGAATCATGAAGTATAATTTCATTGTTCATGGCTTCATTATTCCTTATTCTTTTTTAATTTGACTTAAAACACTTATAACGTTCCGCGGATTTGCCTCTAAAACCACCGCAAACTGTGTAATCGGCGCAGAAATTACGCCAAGCAACTGGGACATAAGCTCTTCTCGCGATGGCAAACTTGCGAGCTCTTTTATTTCCGCATCCATGATAATGCGCCCGTCAAGCATCCCTAGGCGGACTTTTAACCCATCATATGCTTTCAGAGATTTAACAAAAACTTTTGCCGGCGCAATTTCATCGTCTGATGTCGCAACCCCAAGGTTTCCTTCCCACTCTTCTATTCCGCTCTCCGAAACATTCATATCTTTCAACACTTTCTCAAGCAGTGTCTTCTTAAAAACAGAAAAGAAAACACCGGCTTCCTTAAGAGACATGCGGAGCGCCTCTTGATCGCTTATGCTCATGCGAGTGAATGTGGCAAACACTGTTGATTTTGCGCCTTTGAGCCGTTTCTCAAGAAGAATTAGCGCTTGTTGTTTTTGAACTTTTGTTTTTGCCATATTTTGATAATAAAAACGGGCTTTGATACCCGCTCTGACAGTCAAAAGATATTAAATACCAAACCTCTCTTTTTCTTGGTATTTATTATCCTCGGCGCGTTACGTATGGTTTAATCCCGACGCTTCGGGAACGCGCTGTTTTAGGAATATCGTGTGTGGATGTTAGTTTATTTTTAGATGGATGTCAAGAAGTTGAAGTTATTTTATTTTTTAAGCATTTTTTCCAAATATCTTATAATCTTCTCATCATCGTCCGCGATCATAACGTCATGCTCCTTATCAACAAGCACAGGCACAAAGCGCTGGCCGGAAATTTTTTCAAGTTCATCTCGCTTGTTTCTTTCGCGTGGCACATTATGAATAATATACGAAATCCCAAGATCCGTCATTCTAGCGCGCACTCTGGCGCAGTATGGACATTCTTCAAATTGATAGAGTTCTAACATAGATCACACCACCTCCACACTTCTCACCTCCGGAAACATCTGCCGAAGACGAGCTTCAACACCCATATGAAGAGTGATTGAGGAAAGCGAACAGCCAACGCACGCGCCGTCAAGCGCAACCTTCACAGCGTACCCGCCTTCTTCGTTAGGTTCAATCCCAACTAAATGGATATCGCCGCCGTCCAGCTGTATCTGCGGCTTAATGAATTCGCGGAAAAAACGCTCAATTTTTGTCTGAAGTGTGTCTTTGGGCATATATTTTAACTTCTCATCCAAACCTCTCCACACTCTTCATAATGTCCACATTCATTATATCATGTTCCACGACCGCTTCATCCGGTGAAGAAAGTTGGTCAAGTTCATCTGCATACGTGGCGCGCTCTTCCTGATAAAAAAGCCCGATCGGAATTTTGGGACCCCATTCAAGCGCGCGCGGAAATGCTTGTTCCTTATCTCGCGCTGTATACCCTTCCACGTCCTCTAGTTTATACACGCGCTCCTTAAACCAGTCGTAAGTGTTTTGATTATTAAAGGTAACACACGGCTGAAAAATATCAATGAGCGCAAATCCGCGATGACGGATGCCGCCGATAATCAGTTCTTTCAAATGATTGACATCGCCTGAAAATCCTCGCGCAATGTATGTACAGTCGCTTGAAAGCGCGAGCGCAATCGGGTTAATAGGCCGCTCAATCACCCCGCATGGGGTTGACCTACTCTTAAAGCCGTGTTCTGAAGTCGGCGATGTCTGCCCTGTTGTAAGCCCGTAAATCAAATTATTGTGCACGATGTATGTGATGTCTAAATTACGGCGCATTGTATGAATAAAATGAGCAAGGCCAATGCCATACCCATCGCCGTCTCCTCCTTCGGCAATCACGGTAAGATGAGGGTTCACGAGCTTTGCCGCGGTTGCAACTGGAAGCGCGCGCCCATGAAGCGAATGAACGCCGTAGACATTCACCCAATTACTCATATTTCCAGAACACCCTATCCCCCACACCTGAAAAATTTGGTGCGGTGGAATTTGCAGAGCCACAAGCGCCTGCTTTAACGCCATAAATATAGCAAAGTCCCCGCATGCAGGGCACCATGTGGGTTGCATTGCATTGTTATAATCTGCAAAGGTTAGCGGTTGTATTGCATTATCTGACATACTAAAAATTTTGTTCAATCTTTTTTATAACTTCTTCCACAAAAAATGGCCGCCCATCGTACTTAAAAAACGTCTCATCGCACTTATAGCCGGTTTTCTCATAAAGATAACTAGAAAATAACCCGTCGTAATTAGCCTCAATGCAGATGGAGCCTTTAATTTTGTCTAACTCTTTACGAACAATTTTTGTGTTCAACGGATAGAGATGATTAAAATGCAATACATTAAGATTCTTTATATGCTTCAATACTTCCTTTGCAACGCCTTTTAGCGACCCCCAGCATATAATAGTTTTCTCTGATTTTTCTGGCCCATACCATAAAGGGGCTCCGCCATTTCCGTCTTTCACAATCATTTCCAGTTTTTTCATGCGTTTTTCCATTTGTCGCACACGGTTTTCAGCGTCTTCTTCAGAATAACCGTACTCGTCATGCTCGTCAGAGTTTGCCAAAAATAAGTGCCCTTTTGTTCCGGGAATCGCGCGTGGAGAGACACAGCCGACTGTCGGATCATATCTCTTGTACGGCTTGTTCCACAGTTCAGGCGCAAAATTTTCCGCGTCTTTCGGGCGGATTATCGCCCCGAGGTCAACCGGCTCTTTCACTATAAAATCGCTTGCTGAAATCGTAAATAAAGAGTCAGCAAGATATGTGTCGCTTAAAATAATAACAGGAATTTGATAGCGATCCGCAAGGTTAAAGGCGCGATACGCAAGCTGAAACGCCTCTCCAGCATCCCCTGGCGCAAGAATAATCCGCGGAAACTCGTCTTGGGAGGCGTGCATTACAAAACGCAAGTCTCCCTGCCCTGTCCAAGTAGGCATGCCGGTTGCGGGGCCGGAGCGAGTGCCGACAAACACAACAAACGGAGTTTCAATTATTGCGCCAAATCCCAAACCTTCAACCATAAGAGCGAATCCGCCGCCGGAAGTTCCGCACATGGCACGCACACCGGCTAAAGACGCTCCAACCACCATATTGATCGCCGCGATCTCATCTTCAGTGTGTTTGACAATAATTTTGTACTCATGCTCCTGCGCCGCCATTGTATGGAGAATTGATGACGCAGGCGTCATTGGGTATGCGGCGTAAAATTTCAACCCGGCTTTCAGTGCGCCAAAACAAAGGGCGTCGTTGCCGGTCATGAGAACATGTTTTTCTTTTTGATTTTGTACATCCATCATATTGGAATCTATTTGGAACTTAAGGCGTGAAGAGCCTCATCATATCCGGCTTCCAGCACTTTTTGATTTGATTTCAAAACCGCTTCCCCTTTTCGCCCAAGCGTATCTTCAAGAACGCCTTTCCCGATTTCAAGAAGCGGCGGACACTCTTCCATACGTTTTTCAACAACCGCCAATGCAGAGCCGACCGCAACAGTATTCCGCATCACTTTACTCCCGCCAATATCTTCCGCGATCTTCTCAAAGGCAATCGGAATGGCGAGTATATCATCGCGCAGTCGCGTTTCTTTTCTTGCCCGCGCAATGCTATGTATGCCGGTTAAAGGCGGAATGCGCTTCGTGTCAAGCATACCGTTTTCCGTAAACTTAACTGTAACAGAATCATAAATGATAACCCCATCTTTTTTGAGTTCATTTTGATTAAAAATAATAGTGTTCGTATTCAACGCAACAAGCTGATCTAGAAGGCAGTATACAGCGTCAACTTGTCTATTATCTACAGCAACCTGCATTGTATTGTGCCCGCCGCGAATAAGTGATGGATATTCACGGTACACGCAAACAAAAAACCCCGCGCGAAGAAGGGTTTTTGCAAAAATAGGACCCGCGGTGTTCATAATACCGTATCCGGCCTCGCCGCCGATTTTCCAGTTGTAGAGGATTTGCGTTTTTACGGGCAATTTTGAATTCTTCACTTTAAACCTTTTAATTTTGAACCTCAACCCCCATTTGCCGGGCGGTGCCGGCGATGGTCGCGACCGCAGAAGCGAGATCTTTAGTATTTAAGTCCTGCATTTTCTTTTTCGCGATCTCTTCCAGTTGCGCTTTTGTAATTTTCCCGACTTTGGTTTTATGCGGCGCGCCCGACCCTTTTTGGATTCCGAGAACCTTTTTAATGAGTTCAGCCGCAGGCGGAGTTTTTAACTTAAAATCATATGTCCGATCCTCATACACAGAAATCACTACCGGGATGACATCGCCCTTTTGATCCTGTGTTGCGGCATTAAATTTACTGCAAAACTCTGCGATGTTTAATCCATGCTGTCCCAAGGCAGGACCAACCGGTGGCGCGGGATTTGCCGCTCCGCCTATAATTTGAAGTTTGATGGTTGTTTTAAGTTTTTTTGCCATAGTTATAGTTTCTTAATCTGCAAAAAGTCCAGTTCCACCGGCGTTTCGCGCCCAAAAACTGTGATTAGCACCTTCACCTTTCCATGCTCAATGTCAACATCCTGCACTTTTCCGTCTTGATCTTTGAACGGTCCGTCAACCACTTTCACATGATCTCCGGAATCAATATCAATCTTAAACTTCGGTTCGTTTAATCCAATGCGTTTTTGGATAACATTAATCTCATCTTCAGAAAGGGCTGTAGGAGTTACGCCTGTCCCAATAAAACCTGTAACGTTCGGAGTATTTCGCACAACATACCACGAATCGTCGGTAACCGACATCTCAACAAGCACATAGCCTGGAAATATCCGCTCACGCACCTTTTTGCGTTTTCCATGCTTGATTTTGATTTTCGTCTCTTTTGGTACGAGCACATCAAAAATTTTCTCCTGCATGCTAAAAGATTCAACCCGCTGACGCAAAGTTCGCGCAACGTTATCCTCGTATCCGGAGTATGTATGAATTGCGTACCACCGCTTTCCTTGTGAGATCTGTTTTGCCATAATGATTTATACCACGCGCTCTAATGCAAGCGTAAACATATAGTCCAAAAGCCCAAGATATGCCGCAATCGCAAGCGATATGATAACAACAAGCATCGTTTTTTGCAGAGTTTCGCCGCGCGATGGCCACGCGACTTTTTTCAACTCCTCAAGCGCATGCTTGAAATAATTGACGACTGAATCCGTCATAAACAAAAAAAACGCTTAATCACGATTTCTCCCACAATATAGCGATTTAGGGAGATTGTGTCAAGAAAATGTATTAGCCAAGTACATATTGCAGTCCAAAGACGCGCGTGTCGCGGCGGGAGTGGCAATATACTTCAACGCCAAGATAGGTCTTTACCCATGTATTCCATCTGCCCTACTGTTTGCGGCGTAATTCTGCGTCGCGATTTCTCGTCCTGCGCTTTATTGATAGCCGGTTAAAAATTTTACCACGCGCCAGTCCATTAAGATGTGCGACTTTTTAACAGGCTTTTTTAACACAAGCCCTTCAAGGGTGGTGCAACGCGAAAGCGCAACGTACAACTGCCCATGCGCAAATGTGCCGCGTTCAAGGTCAACAATCACCCGGTCAAACGTTTTGCCCTGGCTTTTGTGAATGGTAACCGCCCACGCGAGCATTACCGGATACTGCCTAAACGTTCCAACAGTATCGGACTCCATTGTCCCCATCTCTTTGTTATAGCGAAAGTTGTAGAGTTCCCACGTGTATGGATGCACCGACACAACACCGCCATCAGCAAGCTCTAGAGTTAAATAATATTCTCCTTCATCGTTCTGTTTTATTGCTATGATAGCGCCAATAGTGCCGTTTACCCAGCGTCCGGACGAATCGTTGTTTACGAGCATCACCTGCGCGCCGATTTTCAGCGCAAGCTCATCGTTTGTAGGAAGCGTGCGTGCGTCAAATGCGCCGTTTATACGTCCTTTGAAGCGATATGATTTCCCCTTTAGTTTTGAAAGTTCTTTAGTGTTGATTGCCTCCGCGCCTTTGTTCGTTGTTGTGAGATATATGTAACGTCGCTGTTTTGGCGGTTCAAATAACGGATCGTAGCGTTTATTGATTGCCTTTAATTCTTCTCCGCCGGCAGAATTGTTGCGTATTGAATTCAAAAGAGTGATAAAATTCTCGTCGCTCTGGCGGTAAATTTTTTCCAGTTCAATAAATTCCGGCTTAAACGCGGAAAACGCGCGGGAGTTAAAAAAGTATGGGCCAGGATAATGCCCTTCAAAAATTGCGCGTTCACTGGATGTAACAACCGGCGGTAGCTGATACAGATCGCCGATGCAGATAATCTGCACGCCGCCAAATACCAGCTCTTTTTTTGGCCCGTGAAGCCGCAAAAATTCGTCTACGCAGTCAAACAAATCCGCGCGCACCATAGACACTTCGTCTATCACAAGCGTTTCCAATTTCTTGCACGTAGCTTTGCGCTCTCCATAAACCGAAATGTCTTTTATCGCTGACACTGTAATATCAGGCCTAAAACCGAAAAACGAATGTATGGTCTGCCCTTGCACATTTACCGCCGCAACCCCGGTTGGCGCAAGCACCACAGCGCGTTTTTTTGTCTGATTGCGGAACACTTGCAGAAGCGTTGACTTTCCGGTGCCGGCGCGGCCGGTAACAAACACGTGTTTTCTCGTATTTTCCATTGTATGCAATGCGCGCTTAAACTGGGGGTTTAGGTCTATTCTTGTTTTGTTATTCATAATTTCGTCTTTAATTTCTCTACTTCACTTTCAATCCATTTTTCCGCCGTCTTTTCGTCTTTTTCAATCGCCATTTCCACGCCGCTCTTGGCAAGTTCAAGCAGGGATTTGGATAGTTTCTTTGACTTTTGAGATTCAAAATACATTTTTTCTATCTCTTTTTCTGTTTTGTTTTCTAATTTTGGCAAAATAAATTTGTGAATATCTTTATCAGAAATTTTTGGCTGAGCAGTTTGCGTTTGTTCTTTTTCAAAATATAATTTACCTACAATAGAATGAAATAAAACCTGTAAAACTGTTGAGTTATAATTTTGCGTTGTTATTTTCCCCAAATTATTTGAAATGAAAGCACCATCAAAACTTTCATCTACTAATGCTATTGATCCGACCGTGCCGATCAAAGCAAAAACAATATCACCTTTTTTAACTTTTGTTTCATTGCTTGGTTTAAACGAATTATCAATACAAACAAGTTTATCATCGCTTAAGAATCCGCTTGAAAAATCAGCGCCACGAATATATGGGGTGCCATTTTTCTCGTTATATAAAGTGTCGGAAATCAGTGAACCTCTTTTGGTTTTTGCAATTTCTCCTAATTTTACAAACCCGCCCTTGTATTTTTTCACCGCAGAAATAATTTCCTCGTATTTCGGCTGAA
>MHJU01000011.1:0-4167 GCA_001818155.1 Candidatus Jacksonbacteria bacterium RIFCSPLOWO2_02_FULL_44_20
TGAATAGTCATATGTGTTTACAACTTTTATCGCTACCTATGGTCTTAGGCTAGCGGAAAAGTGTAAACAACGCTAGGATATCTTACAAGTTAAAGAAAAAAATTGCGAAGCGTTTACCCTGCGGTCTTGCCGCAGGGTCATTCATTATTCCGACCAGTTTGCTGGTCGGAGGTTCATTTTTCTCCACTTGCTTTAGCGTCCACTTCGTAATTTGTATTTTGCTGTTCAAAAAAATTTACCAGTTCAAACACATCGGTAGCAGCGCCCATCCATTTTGCAGGATTGGTTACATTGTAATGTTTCGGCAACCCAAGTTCTTCTAGTCGGCGATCGGCAACGTACTGTACGTATTGATTTACATAATCCGCATTGAGGCCGAGGATTCCTGTTGGAAAAAGATCTTTGTTATAAGCCACTTCTTTATCCACGCCCTCGACAACAATAGCACCTATCTCATGGGCAAAATCTTTGGTAATAAGTTCCGAATTTTCTTCCAACACCGCATGAACAAGATTGATGCCAAATTTAAGGTGCAAACTCTCGTCTCGCAAAACCCAATTTATCATCGAGCCGAAGTTGCGAAGCTGGTTCCTTTGCCTAAACGATAGAGCGACCATAAAGCCACTGTAGAACCACACACCTTCCATGACAATATTCGTCGCGACAAGATTGCGTATGAAATCCTTTTTCCCTTCGATTGATTCAATATCCAAAGTTCCCTCAGTCATACGTTTGAGGTATTTCATAACATAATTTTCTTTTGCGCCCATTGACGGAGTTTCTAGGTGTAAATTGAATATTTTGTCCCGATCAAATGGGAAAGTCTGCAAGACATATTCAAACGCGACACAATGATTCGCTTCCTCAAACATCTGCTTTGCAAGATAAAGATGGCATTCGGGAGATTTGAGATAAGGATATATGCCAAGAGCGATTGATCGGTTGACAATAAGTTCGGCAGGATTAAAAAAAGCCATAAGGAATTTAACCGCGTGTCGTTCGTCCTCGGTCATATTTTTCCAGTCCTCAAGGTCTTCCTTTAGAGCTATTTCGTGCGGAAACCAAGTGTTCCGCACGGCTTGATTGTAAAGATCATACGCCCAAGCGTAGCGTATTGGATGCAAGTTCATGTCTTCTGGGGAGGCTTTTCCTAAGATCATAATTTTATTTGAATTATTTATTTGATAATTACTGATATCACTGGCAACTGTCACAAGTTAATCTTTCTTGTGGGTCAATTGGGCATACTTTTTCGATAGGAGCTTGCGGTGTAACTTTCTCTGTTTGGTTGAAAGCTGTTGCGAATCCGATCTTGCCCAGTTTCTCTGATTTGTTGACCGCAACTGTGCTCTGCTCTGCAGTATGCCGTGGCTTCATGTGGAGATAGTACGTTGTTTTAACGCCTTTTTTCCACGCCGAAGTATAAATATTCATCGCTTCGTCCACATCTCTTGTTTCAAGGTACATATTTCTTGAAAGAGCTTGATCGACCCACTTTTGGGCTCGCGCCGCAATTTCAATGTATGCATGAGGCAAGATTGTAAAAGATGTTTTGTACACTGCTCGGATATGTTCGGGTATTTCAGAAATGGACTCAATATTTCCTTGAAGTTCGATAATTATGTCTTTCACTTTTCCCCACAGGTTAAGATTTTTTAGTTCGATAACAAGATTGTGGTTAATATCAAGGTATTTTCCTGAAATCTTATTGCGTGAAAATACTTGTGCAAATCGTGGATCAATTCCCGGTGTCGTACCAGCGATAAGGCCGATGTTTGCGTTTGGCGCAACCGCGAGAAGAGTCGCATTCCTTATTCCCTTTTTTACTTTTGCACGGAGAGCATCCCACCCAAGTCCTTTGTGCTTACTCTTTTTGTCTACATCAATCGTCACGCCCCTGTCTTTTTCAAGCGTTTCAATCGTATCAATGGGCACTTTACCCTTAGACCAGCCCGAACCCTTAAAATGCTTGTAGCTCCCACGCTCCTTTGCTAAATTGGCACTTTCATCAATTGCCATAAAGCTCACAAATTCAAAAATTTCATCCGCAAAATCATAAGCATGGGTGCTGTCATAAGGAATACCGAGCTGTTCAATCGTGTCTGAAAAACCCATTACACCGAGACCGATAGCTCTATTTTCTTTGTCTGATTTTACCGCTTCGGGGATTGGCAGTTCATTGATATTAATAAGATTGTCGAGTTGGCGCACCGCAAGACGAACACTTTCTTCAAGTTTCTGTCAATCTACTTGTTTCTTTTTGAGATGCACTGCTAGATTGATTGAAGCAAGATTACATACGGCAATATTATCTTTGTCTTGCGGTAAACATATTTCGGTGCACAGGTTAGACATATGTATCGTGCCAGTATTGTTATTAAGTGCGCGGAGATTAATCGGATCTTTCCACGTAAGCCAAGGGTGGGAAGTTGTTTGGAGCGAAACGAGAATCTGCCTATATTGCTCCCTCGCAGGGACTTTTTTGAACACTCTTATTTTTCCGGTCTCGGCCAAATCAATATATTCGGCATATCTTTTTGAAAATGCTTTGCCATAGAGTTCATTGAGATCGGGTGTTTCTTTTGGGTCGAACATATACCAATTAGCACTGCCTTCTACGCGCTTCATGAATTCATCGGAAAGAAACACAGCGGTATTTGCCGTCCTCATACGGAGGTAATCATCACCAGCATTGTGTTTCCAATCAAGAAATTCAGAAAAATCTATGTGCCAGTTTTCCATATAGAAACAGAGTGCGCCCTTTTTTTTACCGCCACGCTGGATGGCGCGAATGGCAGTATCAATAATTTTTGCAAAAGGTGTCGGTCCGCTTGATGTTGTATTATTTGAGGAAAGAGGAGAGCCAGTAGCTCGCAGTTTGGTGAGTGAAGCGCCAATGCCACCAGATGCTTTGGAAAGCTTCATTACATCAGCGACTGATTTTGCGATGTGATTTATGTCGTCGTGTATCTCTAGAAGAAAGCAGTTAGATAGAGCGGGCCGAGATGTTCCTGCGTGAATGTTTGTTGACCCGCCTGCGATATATTCTTGACGTGACATTTTGTTATAAAAACGGATTGCCCATTCTGTTGGATTTTTCTCATTGTATGAAAGCCCCATTGCTACACGCATGAAAAAGTATTGGGGTACTTCAGCGGGTTGCTGATTTTTATCCTTAATCGTGTAGCGATTGAGCAGACTTGAAAGACCTGCGTAAACAAACAGATCGTCCCGATTAATGTCGAGCGTGCTCGCAAGGCGAGAGAGATCAAAAATTTTCTCCATACGAACATCGAGGATGCCAGCTATCACTCCATTTTTGACATAACGGGAAAAACTTTCGCGATGAAGTTCAATTAATTCATTTGGGTTTTCATAATCGCCAACGACGCGCTTGTAGATAGTTTTGAGCAAGATTCGTGTCGCAATTTTATCGTATTCTGGATCTTCCTTTATGTTTTGCACCGCCGCATTAATTGTCGCTTGGTCAAGCTCTTCCGTAGTAATACCATCGTACAGAGTTACTTGCGTATCCGTTCCCACTTGAGTAACTTTGCTTATCGGGTCGCTCAAACCTATGCTTGCTCGCTCAATAGATCGGTTGATGCGATCCGCATTGAAAGGTTCTTTTGTGCCATCTCGTTTTGTTATGTTTATCATGGTGTGCCTCACTTAATTAATAAAAAACACCTGTACTATGCGTCAAGTGTTTCCATGTGCTTTCACGGCTTAAGTGAGACAGCTTGACGCGAGCCAGAGAAGGTGCCCGAGGGCACTAATATAAGGGATCGGACTTATCCGCTTGATTAGCGAAATCACCGTTACGCGATAGCGAGGGAATTACACCCTGCTTCACCTCATATCTTCTTTTTTAGAAGGACATTTTTATTATAGCATAAATAAATTATTCCAAATCTCCGTGTTCTGTGTATAAGTCAAAAGATCCCCGCCAAAGCGAAAACAAAAAGTCGATGAGCAAGCAAAAAGTGTCCTTCCCCCCAACCACCAGCCACTTTTTGCTTGCAAGCCGTCCGCATTTCGCCCAGCCACACTGCCCGAATATCTTTACGGGCAGAACCCTGAAAGAAAAACACCCTTTCCTTTTTCAAGAAAAAATTCACCCCCGCCAAATCAGAAATGCAAGGAGTGTTTTTTCTTTCGGGGTTG
>MHJU01000011.1:4192-11513 GCA_001818155.1 Candidatus Jacksonbacteria bacterium RIFCSPLOWO2_02_FULL_44_20
GCGGGGCGTGCGACATCATTTGTTTTGGAAATAGGTTCGGATTTGGTAAAATAAACCCACCACAAACGAACTAAACGGCTTTTTCAAAACCTTTAAGTTCTATTCTGGTGCCCGGAGCGGGAGTCGAACCCGCAATCCCTCGCGGGAATCAGATTTTAAGTCTGACGTGTATACCATTCCACCACCCGGGCAATTGCGAGTACGGTATCATATTTTTCAGGGCTTGCCAATTTTTTTGCGAGCGTCTATACTACGGCGAGTAGTACATAACGCGCATGAAAACAATCGTTCAAAAAATTCACCTTTTCGGAGATCTTGAGGGGGATATTATGGAAATTTTATGGAAGCGTGAAAGCGGATCTGTACGCGAGGTTCTTTCGGAACTTTCCAAAAAACGCGTAGTCGCATATACTACAGCTATGACTGTTATGTCGCGACTGCATGAAAAAGGCCTTCTTGTCCGTTTTGCAAATGACACAGGCGGCTACACTTATGCGCCGAAAGAGCGGAAAGAGCGGTTTCTCGCGTCCGCCTCCCGGGAGTTTATACAGAGCATTATCAAAGAGTTTGGTCCTGTAGCCGTTGCGCAATTTATGGATATCATGCGAGATAGCGATAAAAAACAGAAAGACGAGTGGCGCCGGGAATTGGCAAAAATTAAAACCGGAAATTCATAACTTTAATTTCATGTCCAATCCGTTTGCGAAAAAAGCCGGTCAATTATTCCTTTTTATCACTGCCATGGGAGTTGTGCCGTTTGCGGTTCTTATTTTGATAAACTTTCATACATATCCGGTTATACGAACCGCTCTTCGGGCATTTTTTGTAGCTCAAAACGAATTATGCAAGTGCGAGAGCGCTATACTTTCTTCTATCAGCCCAGTATATTGGGGCGGAGCGATTGCAAGTGCTGGAGCGCTTATTTTTTTTGTAAGTATCCTTGCGATTGCGGCATTCCGCATCACAAGGCAGACGCGCGCTTTTGTGCGCTTTCATCTTAAGGACGATAGCCACGAAAGCGTTTTTGCTTTTTGTTATGGGTTTTTTCGCCCGAAAGTGCGCGTGTCTCCCTGGCTATTTAATCGTCTGTCAATTGAAGAAGCGAACGTCGTTGTCCGCCATGAATCGTATCATCAAAAAACACGCGAGCCGTTGAAAAGTTTTGTCGTGTATCTTATGCAATCCGTGTTTTCATTTATTCCGTCGTTTTCGCTTTTTGCCGAACAATACCAAACGTATGCAGAATTGGCGGCTGATTTTTTTGCGACGAACGGCTTCCGCGATAAAAAACATCTCGCCGGTGCGCTTTACGCGATGCTTGAAGACGAGGCTCCACATTCAATAAAACGTCTCCCGCTCTCGTCCTTTGGATCTGTAACAGACGCGCGCGTGCGCATACTTTCCTCCAATGATTTAAATTGTGATTTTATTGTCCGCGAGCCGTTTTTTCATAACAGAACCGTTTTTCCGCTTTTGCTCGTGCCGTTATTTATCGCCGTGATTTACAGCCTGATTTTTTTCAGTAAACCATTTTCTGCGGAAGGCGCTGGAGAACGCATGTGCCGCCAGGCGCCTTTGCGAGGAGTCTATCAGTGCGAGATGCGCGTTTTAGAAAAATAAATTAATAATTTTTCATAAAGTTCTGTATGCGGTTGTAAGCGCCTGCCGCGTTTGGAACTGTGTGATTTGTTTCATTCATGAGAGATCAACAAAGCGCAATGTCGCCTAAGATATCGTTTCTTTTCGGGATTGTTACCGCGGTTGCGGTTGTGAGTTTGGCAGGAGTCGTGTTTCTCTTGTCAAAACAAGGAGGGGCAGGCGGCGGAGGCGCCGATAATTCAGACAACGGAAGCACTGGCGAGGCGTCTCCTTCTGCGTCTCCCGCAGATGTCTCAAAAATAATTTCCGACATTGGAGAGAAAATCGGTTTGAACGCAGATGCGTTTGACTCGTGTGTTCAAAGCGGCAAATATGCGGAGAAAGTAAACTCCGATTCAAGCGACGCGCAAAAAGCAGGCGGAAACGGCACGCCCTTTACAGTGATTGTCGGGCCAAACGGGCCCGCGATGACAGTGTCAGGCGCGCTCCCGGTTGAATTTTTCAAAACGATCATTGACACTCTTCTTGCGGGCGGGAACGCAATGGAGAAAGTTACTCCTGAACTTCAACCCTATGTAACTGAAGCCAAAAATTTAGCGTATAAACAGGTTGACGGCGATGATCACATTCGCGGTTCCGCGGAGGCAAAAGTGAAACTCATTGAGTACTCTGATTTCCAGTGCCCATTTTGCAAACGCCATCATCCGGTGATGCAGGAACTCGCTTCAACATATAATGAGAACGACTTTGCGTGGGTGTATCGGCACCTTCCGCTTACAAGCATACATCCGCAAGCGCAGCCTTTGGCTGAAGCAAGCGAGTGCGCGGAGGAAATCGGAGGCAATGATGGCTTTTGGGCGTTTGCCGATTCTGTGATGGCGCAATAGGTTTTTGCGCAAGATGGAAATAGTCAGTTTATTATTTATACATGTATTTTCTCTTTGATATCGGCGGCACAAAAATGCGGCTTGCCATCGCAAATAGTTCTCGCATAGTGAAAACGCGCATTTCCGCGACCCCTCTCAATTTTTCAAAAGGCATTGCCATTTTTGAAGATATGCTCGGCGAATTGAAAAAGCGCGATGAGATTACCGCTGTTTGCGGCGGCGTTCCCGGCATACTTTCCGAGAGGAAAAATAAACTCGTTCAGTCGCCGCATCTTAAACAATGGGTCGGGCGTCCTTTAGGCTTGCGTCTTGCAGAACTTTTTGACGCGCCTGTATATTTGGAAAACGACTCCGCGCTTGCGGGCTTGGGAGAAGCGGTGTATGGCGCAGGGAAAGGCAAGGATATAGTCGCCTACTATGCGATAGGCACAGGGGTCGGAGGAGCGCGCATCGTGCTTAAAAAAATTGACTTCAGCGCGCAGGGATTTGAACCCGGTCATCAAATTATCGGCTTTGACAAGGCGCATAAACATCCGGCATATCTTGAAGATTACGTTTCCGGAAGCGGCATCGCGATTCGCTATCAATGCGCGCCGTCGCACATTACCTCGCGGGAAGTTTGGAATGACATTGCGCGCCATCTTGCCTATGGGCTTAACAATTCAATTTTGCATTGGTCGCCGGATATTGTTGTATTAGGAGGCGGGCTCATGCTGGAAAGCCGACTTTCGCTTCCGGCAATCCAAAAACATTTACAAAGTGCGATGCGTATTTTTCCAAAACTTCCGCCTATTGTGAAGTCGTCGCTCGGAGACTTGTCCGGGCTCTACGGCGCGCTTGCATTTTTAAAAGCCATATGATGATTATACAAGAAACAAGAAAGGAGGTGTTGCGCTATGCACAGTCATAATGATGACGATCAAAAAAAATGTGAATCGTGCGGTCCCGCATGCGATTCTGAAGAGGGTTCCTGCGAATGTGGATGTGATCACAAAACAGAGGACGACGAGACGAGCGTAGACTGATAAATAGTTTTTAATGATATTATGATTTCAATGACAAAAAAATACTTGTTTTATACCGGCACAACGATTCTTACGGTCGCGATTCTTGCCGGCGCCGGATGTTCTAAAAAACCGATAACAGAAGTTCCTGAAAGTGAATACAGCGGTACAGAACAACAAAGCGATATAAAAGACGATAACGCACAGGCTCAAGCGCTAGACGGCGTTCCGCCAACAGCGGATATTGTGATTCCGGATGAAAACGTAACAGAAATCATAATGCTTGCAAAAAAGTGGGAATTCACGCCAAAGACGATTACTGTGAAAAAAGGAGAGAAGGTTCGGTTGAGCATTTCAAGCGCGGACGTTGACCACAGTTTTACGCTTCCAGCGTTTAACATTGATGCGCGGCTTACTGCCGGAGAGAGTACAGTTGTTGAATTTACGCCCGACACGGTTGGCACGTTCCCGTTTACCTGCGCCGTGTATTGCGGAGCCGGGCATGGTGATATGCGCGGGGAGGTTGTGGTGACGGAATAGCGATTTTTGTTGTTCAAAATCCGACTGCGCGCAAATTAAAATCCCCCTGTTTACCGGGGGGTTTTTAACTGCAAATAAATACATTTTGTGCGTATGGTTTCATACAGATTCCCAATTTTATAATTTGGTTGATAACCAGTTGAGAAATAAATTTACTTGTTTAATGTCGCGACAGAGGTATTTTGCCTTGCCGTCGCATCCTTTTCCCACTTTAATCGTTATTCCGGATTTCAAAATTTTAAAAACATCCTCATCGGCAGTAGAGTCCCCGATATAAATCGGCAACAGTTGTTTCCCAAGTTTTTTGCGCAAAAATTTTACCCAATGTCCTTTATTCCAGCGAAGATGCGGGCGTATTTCCAAAGTTTTTTTATCTTCATTCATTGCAAGCAACCGTTGTTTTTGAAAAGTGGAAACGATTTCGCGCGCTTCTTTTAATAATTGTTCTCTCAAATTTGAACTGACCAAACGATAATGCAAAGACAATGTCAGACCCTTATTTTCCAACAATGCTCCGGGGTACCCTTTTCGTAAATTAGTTAATCGTTTGTTTGCCAAAGCCATTGCTCTTAAGATAGTTGCGGGCAGTTTGATTTTACCCCGCTCACTGCCGATTTGCCACTCCAGCCCATGATTGCCGGAATAGATTAATCCTTTGATGCCGATTTTTTGTTTGATATCGGAAAGACCGCGGCCGCTTACGATTGCCGTCTGCGCCAAGCGGCTGATTTTTTTTAAAATTTCCTTGTTTGTTTTTGGCAGATAGGCGAGGGACGGCGTCTTTGCTAAGGGCGACAAGGTGCCGTCAAAGTCCAACATCACCAAACATCCTTTGGCGGTAAACAATTTTTTGCTCAATTCCGGCAAAGATTTAAACAAGTCCTTCATAATTATCCCAAACTGGTTACAGCTCTGATAAATTCTGCGGCCCAGCGATAAACATTGTAATTCTTCACTGAATCGCGCATTTTTTTCATGCGGCGGCGTTGTTCCGCAGGCGGCATGGTCAAGGACTGGTAAATAGCGTCGGCCGTTTCTTCGGCGCTGTATGGATTTATCACAATGGCTCCAGTAAGGTCTCGGGACGCGCCTGTAAATTTGCTTAAGATCAATACTCCGGACTCGTCATTGCGCGCCGCGATAAATTCTTTGGCCACCAAGTTCATCCCGTCGCTCAAAGAAGTTACCAAACAAACGTCCGCCGAGCGGTAAAGTGGGTAAATTTTTTCATGGGTGTAGTGTTCTTTAAGCAATACAATGGGTTGCCAATCGTTATCCTGAAATTTTTTATTGATGCGTTCGGCTTCCCTGGTTACGTCATCATTAAACTGGCGATATTTTTCCACGGCTTTGCGGGTTTGCGGAGCAATTTGCAGGAAAGTGAATTGCTTTTTGTAAGCGGGATATATGTCAAAAAAGAATTCCACGCCTCTCATCCTTTCCAAAATTCCTTTTGTGTAATCCAAGCGATCAACTCCCACTCCTAGATATTTGGTTTTAATTCCCATATCTTCAAGCAAAGATGATTTTGGTTCGGGTATGCCGTCCGCTCCGGCGGTAAAGGCGACGCTTATCGGAAATGATTTTATATACGTCGTATGCCCTTTATGGTAAATGGCAAATTTTTCCAAGTCAGCGATAGATTCTATTTCCTTACCGACAGTTTCCAAAAAATTGTTGCAGTATTGCTGTATATGAAAACCAATTACATCCGCCCCGAGCATGCCTCCCAGAATTTCCTTGCGCCATGGGCAGATGCTAAAACTTTCCGCGTGCGGCCATGGGACATGCCAGAACAAGCCGACCTCGGCATCAGGACGGCTCTTTTTTATCATTTCCGGCAAAAGGGCAAAGTGATAATCTTGCACCAAAATTACAGGCCGCCGGGTGTCTTTAATTTCCGATAACAACGTTTGGGTAAATTTGCCGTTGACTTTTCGGTATTCAATCCAGTCCTCTTTGCGAAATATCGGGCGGGTATGAGCCATGTGGCACAAAGGCCATAGGGCTTCGTTTGAAAACCCTATGTAATACCCTTTGACTTCTTGATCCGTAAGCCAAAGACGTTTTAAGGTGTACTTTGGTTCCTCGGGCGGCACCGCGAGTTTACTGTTTTTATCCACCGTCAGCTTGTCGGCGTCTCCGCTTCCATGCGCCATCCATAATCCTCCGCAGGCCTCCATAATAGGTTCCAATGCCGTAACCATGCCGCTTGCAGGCACCGTGTACTGAATTTCGTTTTTTATTTTTTTATGGATATACGGCTCGCGGTTGGAAACAACAAAAATTTTTCTGTCTTTCAGATACGATTTAATAAACTCTTTGAGCCGTTCCTCGGTCCACGGCGAATCTATTTTTTCCAAACGCAAACGGGCTTCTTCTCTGGCCGCGGTTCTTGCTAAAAGCAAACTTTTGCTCATTTTAGAAATTTCAGAGGCAATCGGCCGGAAAAAACTGTGACTTTTTACGGTATACGCGCCCTCGGCAACCTTGCCGGCACGAGCTTGGCGAATGGTATCAACTATAGTTATAATCGGACGGAAAATAATCCAGCGTAAAATCAAAATTACCGCAATAGAAAAGAGCAGAGCTTGAATAAGCAAGCGTATTAAATTGGTTTTCCAAATCTGTCTCTTCGCGGCGTCTATGTAATCGGCTCTTTGGTATAACACCAAGACCCCGATAATTTTTTCATCTTGATGCAAGGGCGCGGCAAAAATATAAACTTTGCCGTTATCTTGAACTTCCAAAAAATCTCCTTTTGCGCTATCGGCATCCATGGCTTGTTTTGGAACAGCCGCGTAGTCGCTTAAATTGAAAGGAAGGTCAGCCGAGACGGAAAAAAGGTCGCCATCATCATCGTAAACGGCCAAACCTAGGAGCCGTCCGCGGTTCGCGAATTTATCAAGCACGCTCTGAATGGTTGAGGTCGCGTTTGAGAGATAAGACGGACGGACTGATTCTTTCAAACTATCGGCCAAAAGCGCAGTGCGGCGCTCCAAATCGTCTGTGAGTGACGCTTCCTCTTCCCGCACCTGCCTTAAAGTAAAAACAAAAACCACCATGCTTACAATCACTACTACGCCGGCGATTATTGTTAAAAGTTGTTTCATAGTAGCATCGTAAAATCGTTATGAGACAATAATGGGCGACGCACAGCGCCGCCTACCAATTCGTCGATCAAAAATCGGAAAGTCTAATCTTGGAGCGTATTTACAACACCGCTTGAACTTACTTTATCAAAAATTCCTGAAAAAATCCACTCGCTCCGCCCCGCCGCCCGCCGCCGAT